>JAFADM010000312.1 GCA_023424865.1 Bacillota bacterium
GGAGGTAATGCATGATGAACGAACATGAACTGTCTGCAAAAAAGGTTGTTGCCGGATATGATAAAAAAACGGTTATTGATGAAATTGACATAATTCTGCCGAGTAACAAAATCAGTGTGATTATCGGAGGAAACGGCTGCGGTAAATCGACCCTGTTAAAGACCTTTTCAAGACTTATCAGGCCTGACGGCGGCACTATTCTACTGGATGGGAAGGACATCCATAGCTATCCTTCAAAATTACTTGCCAGAACCCTGGGCCTTTTGCCCCAGTCACCCGTGGTTCCAGAGGGAATAACCGTCTTCGATCTGGTGTCAAGAGGCCGATTCCCTTACCGCACGCTTTTAAAGGGAATGAACAAAAGCGACTTTGAAGCGACCGTGGGGGCCCTGGAAACGGTGGGTATTTCAGAGCTTGCCAATAGAAGTGTGGACGAGCTGTCAGGGGGACAGAGGCAGAGGGTTTGGATCGCCCTGGCATTGGCGCAGCAGACGGACATTCTGCTTTTAGACGAGCCCACAACCTATCTGGATATTGCCTATCAGATTGAGATTCTGGATTTGCTGACGGATCTCAACCGTAAGCGGGGAATTACCATTGTGATGGTGCTGCATGATATTAATCTGGCAGCAAGATATGCGGACTATCTGTTTGCTATTCATAAAGGCCGGCTTGTGGTGCAGGGCACCCCTTCGGAGGTCATATCACCCGGCTTGATAAAGGATGTTTTCGACCTTGAGTGCTCGGTTATCAACGACCCGGTCTCAAATTCACCTCTTGTCATTCCCATAGGGAGATATCACAAATCTGAATTATGAATTCATCCGAATAATGAATTGAAGAAACAAAGGGGTTTGTTATTTAAGAGGTCTAATTATCCATATTCCAAATTGAACCATGAAGGTTACAGCTTTTCCTTAATGCTTACCAATGCTATACTGTATAAAGAGCCTATGATTTCGAACAAATGTTTGATTAACGCTACGGCCTCCTTTATAATGTATGTAATATGTCCCGGCTCTCCCGGGAGGCTTTTTATCCTGTCTAACGGGAACCCCCGCATCAATGTGTACATAAGCAATGCGGAAAACGGATGAGGGGGAACACACATAGGCTTTAAAGAAAGGAATGATGACTGGCATGAAGCTTTTGGAGGGTCTTAACCCTGAGCAGAAGGCAGCTGTGCTTCACACGGAGGGGCCCCTTCTTGTTCTGGCCGGAGCAGGTTCAGGCAAAACAAGGGTGCTGACCCATCGCATAGCCTATATTGTTGAAGAATTGGGCGTGAGGCCCTGGAATATACTTGCCATTACCTTTACCAATAAAGCTGCCCGTGAAATGAAAGATAGAATGGAGACCCTTATCGGCCCTACCGCCAACGATATCTGGGTAGGAACGTTTCACTCGGTTTGTGTGCGCATGCTCCGCCGGGATATTGACAGATTGGGTTATGACAAAAGCTTTGTCATTTATGATGCCGACGATCAGCAAAGCCTTATAAAGTCCTGCCTTCAGCAGCTTAATATCAATGACAAGAACTTTCCTCCCAAAACCGTTCAGCATGAAATCGGAAGGGCCAAGGACGAGCTTATCGGTCCAAAGGAATTTAAGCAAATGTACGCCGGGGATTACCGTTTAAGTAAAATTGCTGCGCTTTACGAGCTTTATCAGCAAAAGCTTAAGGCTAATAATGCCCTGGATTTTGACGATATTATCCTTTTAACCATCCGTATACTGGCCAATTTTCCGGATGTTCTTTCCTACTACCAGGGCAAGTTCCGTTACCTTCTGGTGGACGAGTACCAGGACACCAATACGGCCCAGTATACCCTTGTGAGCATGCTGGCCGACAAAAATAAGAACATATGCGTGGTAGGCGACGATGACCAGATGATTTACGGCTGGCGCGGCGCCAACCTCAGAAACATCCTTGATTTCGAGAAGGATTTCGGACAGTGCCGGGTCATCAAGCTGGAACAGAATTACCGATCCACAAAAACCATTCTTGACGCTGCCAATGGCGTTATTAAAAATAACCAGGGCCGCAAAGACAAAAAGCTGTGGACCGAAAATACCTCAGGAACACCTATCCGGCGTTATGAGGGCTCCGATGAGCATGACGAGGCCTATTATACGGCTGCCATGATGCGCTCTATGAAGGCGTCGGGCAGAAAATTCGGGGATATGGCCATTCTTTACAGACTTAACGCTCTGTCCCGCGTATATGAAGATGTACTTATGAAGCAGGGAATACCCTATAAAATCTATGGCGGTCTTAAGTTTTACGCCCGCAAGGAAATTAAGGATGTTATTGCGTGGCTGAGGCTTGTTCAGAATGGCAATGACGATGTAAGCCTTTCGCGCATCATCAATGTTCCCAGGCGGGGAATAGGCAAAACCACTCTGGATCGGGTGGAGCAGCTGGCTGCCGTAGAAGGGGTTTCCATGTACCGCATTATAAGCGAGGCTCCCCACCATGGTGAGCTGGCCCGGGCAGCCAAAAACCTGGAGGAATTCTTTAATTTTACGGAATCCATGAAGGAAATGGCGGCCAAAACGGAGCTTGTGGAGTTTATTGACCTCCTTCTGGAAAAAAGCGGCCTCATTCGTGAGCTGGAAACGGAAGGAACGGACGAAGCCCGTACCCGTATTGAAAACATTAAGGAATTCATTTCCGTGGGCCGGGAGTTTGCGCTTCAAAACCCGGAATCCTCTTCACTGGAGGATTTTCTGGCCCATATCTCCCTTGTGGCGGATATCGACGATACGGAGGAGGTAGGTGACAGAGTCATTCTTATGACCCTTCACAGCGCCAAGGGCCTTGAATTTCCCATTGTGTTTCTTGGAGGGCTGGAGGAAGGCATTTTTCCCAGCTACCGATCCCTTACTGAGGAGGAAACCCTTGAAGAGGAGCGGCGGCTTTGCTATGTAGGGATTACCAGAGCCAGAGAAGAGCTTTTCATGACCAATGCCAAATGCCGCATGCTCTTTGGCAGTACTTCCTACAACCGGGAGTCCCGGTTCATAAGGGAGATACCCGAAAACCTCCTGGCTAATGAAGCCGCAAGGCTGTCAGCTTCGGCGGCTCAAACAAAGAGCTGGGAACCCAGGGCTTCCGGCGGTGCTCCTGCCAGTGGCGACAAAAAACCGGGAAACACGGCTTCTTTCAACGCAGGCTCCAAGGTATTGGACCTGGATGAGCTTAAAAGCCGGATAAAAGCCTTTAACCGGATGTCGGAAGACGGCGG
This sequence comes from Bacillota bacterium, assembly GCA_023424865.1. The sequence goes on from JAFADM010000312.1 coordinate 3,249, forward strand.
CGACAGTGTAACGGTGGGCGATCGGGTGCTTCATAAAAAATTCGGTGAAGGCATCGTTAAGGCGAGGGTGCAGGAAAACAGCGATTACAGATTGGATATCCATTTTGACGGATTTGGAATAAAAAGGCTCATGGAAAGCTTTGCAAAGCTTAAAAAGATTTGATCGGGGGCAGGATATGGTAAAAGCATTGGTTCTGGATATGGACGGCGTTATATTTGACAGCGAGCCCCTTCACATGCAGGTCACCTGCCGTGTGATGAAGGATTTGGCAGGGAGAGAGCCAGAGCCGGACGAGTTTTACGAATTTGTTGGTGTGAGAAACGAAGAAATGTGGGAAGCCTTGGTAGCCAGGCATAAGCTTGATGTAACGGTAGAGGAGCTTCTCCAAAGGCATAAGGAATACAAAAGCGAATTTTTTGCCCAGGCAAGTCTTGAACCGGTAGAAGGCATACCGGAGCTTCTGGCGGAGGCAAAAAAGCGGGGGCTTAAAATTGCCCTGGCTACCAGCTCTCCTCGTTTTCTTGCTGAAATGGTTTTAACCCGGCTGGGTCTTATACATTATTTTGACTCACTGGTAACAGCTGACGACATTTCTCACAGCAAGCCTGACCCGGAGATTTATATTAAAGCAGCGCAGCGTTTGTCTTTTCCCCCCTCCTTGTGTGTGGCGGTGGAGGATGCGTCGCTGGGAACACAGGCCGCAAAAGGAGCGGGAATGTTTTGTGTGGGCTTTCGAAACCCTAATTCAGGCAATCAGGATTTGTCACGAGCGGATTGTGTGGTAAATAAAATAAATGAGATCCGGCCCTGGGAGCCGGAATGGGAAAAAGGAGCGGTAAAGCTGTGAATGATGATGGACTGAACAAAAAGAATAATGGTTTTTCGGAGCTTAACACCCTGCTGGATGAAATGGATTCCATCCTCAGGCGCCGTCCCCTTTCCGATGTGTATGACGACCTTTACGTAAAGCGGGATCCGGGACTTCCTATAATGCCCAAAGGTGGGCAGGATTATAGTGCTTCTGACGATAAGGTTCAGTTTGATTCCGGACTTGGGGATGCACCGAACTTAAATGAGGAAGAGGAGCCGCCCCAAAAGAGCCTGGAAGAGCTTATGGAAGATCTCAATAATCTTGTGGGCCTCGAAAAGGTGAAGGAGGATGTGAAATCCCTCACCAATATGGTTAAAATTATGAAGATTCGAAAGGAGCGGGGGCTTCCTCAGGTAGACATGTCCCTGCACCTTGTTTTTACAGGAAACCCGGGCACGGGAAAAACCACTGTAGCCAGACTGCTTGCAGGTATTTACAGAGAGATTGGCGTTTTAACAAAGGGACATTTGGTCGAGGTGGATCGTTCCCGTCTTGTAGCTAAATACGTAGGCCAGACCGCCCCTCAGGTTATGGAGGTTGTCAATGAAGCCCTGGGAGGGGTGCTGTTTATTGATGAGGCTTACTCATTGGTATCCCGAAGAGGTGAAAACGATTTCGGTTACGAAGCGGTGGACACCCTGTTAAAAGCCATGGAGGATCACCGTGACGATTTAATTGTCATTGCGGCAGGCTATCCCGATAAAATGACTGAATTTCTGGACTCCAACCCGGGACTGGAATCCCGCTTCAACAAATACATCGATTTTGTAGACTATACAGCACAGGAGCTGCTGGCAATTTTTGAGGGTATGTGCCGTAAAAACGGCTATAAGCTGGATGAGGAGGCAAAGGAGAAAATTACTCAGATGCTGGATTTCCTTTATGAATCCAAAACCGATAATTTTGCCAATGCACGTACCGTGAGAAATCTTTTTGAAAGGCTTCTCACCATTCAGGCCGACCGTCTGGCAGAGCTGTCCGACGTGAGTGATGAAGATCTGAGCCTTCTTACCACAAAGGATTTGGACGCAGTCAATCTGGCCGATTTTATGCGGTAGAAGGAGAGCTGTTCAAAAGAGTGCAAGGCGAGCTGTTCCTAAGAGTGGAGTATTGTCCCAATCGATTAAGGGCCATTCATTATAGAGCGAGCCAATGGTTTCTTATCATGCTTTTATAACTATTAGCATAAATATTTCCTGTAAGCTTTAAAAAGGATAACAAGGATGTACGCCAACAGTATAGCGCTGTTGGCGTTTTTCTGTGTGTAAAAAATATTCCCTGAAGAGACTAAAAGCATGACTCCCCGCATAGGATAAAAGGCCGGGGCCGTCATGCCGGGCTTGTCCATGCCGATTCCCCGGATTTTGTACCAAAGAAAAGAACGGAGGATACACATGGAAAATCTATCAACCTTAAAAGGCGGGAAAAGCTTTTTAAGACAACTGAGCTTTCCGGCAGGAAGCTTAAGCCTTTCCCGGATCTTTACCGGTATACTATGTCTTATTCTTGCCAGAGCAGGCTTTTTTGAAGTACTTAGACCCTTTGCGCCGGCTTTTTATGCTGCCTCAGGCTTAAGCGGCGTTTCAAGGGTTCCGGCCCTTATAGGTCTTTTAGTGGGAAACCTGTGCTTTGCATCGCCTTACGAAGCAGCAAGACAAGTCCTTTCCGTTATTTTCTATGAGCTCTTTTTAAATCTAAGTCAGCGCAAATGGGGTAAACGTCAGAATCTGTACATAAGGGGCATTGCCATGGCCCTTGCCATGGGAACCGCGGGAATAGTCAAGGGGCTTGTTCAGAGTATTCGCCTCTATGATGTTATCGCATCCTTATTAACGGCGCTTCTTGTTTTTGCACTGGCTATTCTTATGGGTCCATCCTGTGAAGCCCTGACAGGAAAAATACGGGCCATGGGGCCTTTGGACAGTAAGGTGCGCCTTTCAAGAGTGGTTATTGCCTGTGGCCTTGTGGCAAGCGTTACAGGCCTGACCGTTTGGGGCCTGTCCTTAAACGCCATACTTGCCGGTATCTTTGTGCTGGTGGCTGCCAGAGGGGCGGGAAGTGCCTATGGGGCCTGTGCGGGGGCGGTTATGGGCAGTGTGCTTGCTCTGTACGAGCTTCCGGGCGGCCTTGCTTTACCCGGCCTTTTTGCCCTGGCAGGAACGGCCTCCGGTGTAAAAACGCGAAGCCGGGTGGCGCCCTTTACGCTCTGGTGTCTGGTTACTCTGATGTTTGCAGGCCTTTCCATCCTTGAGGGAGGGCAGCTCCCCAAGTATTATGAGGCCCTTGTTTCGGGAATTGTTTTTCTGATTATTCCATCGGGTTTTATCCGTAAGTATGGGGATTTTGCGGCTAAGTGCTCTGATGCCGGCCCCTATGCAGAAAAAAAAGAGCGGGAGAGCACTAAGGAGGCAGGGGACAGGCTCTACCTTCTCGGCAAGGCGCTGGCCCGGATAGCGGGGAGTATGGAGGATTTTTTGCAGGAGGAAGCCGAGGATGAGGGTTCCCTGGCTGAGTGGGTGGTGGAATCGGTGGCGGAAAGGGTATGCAACCGCTGCAGCATGAGGGACAGATGCTGGAATACCCATTTTGTGAAGACCTACAAGCTTGTGGAAAAAGCCGTTTCTGAGCTCAAAACCGATGAAACGGGACAGTTGGAGCTTCCGCCATGGTTCAAAAGCTCCTGTGTCAAGCCCGATAAATTCAGAGAGAGTTTGTGGATGGCTTTTTCACTCTATAAAACCGACAGTCTGTGGAGGCAGAAGTTGGCTCAGAGCCGGACTCTTTTAGCCAGACAGGGCGGGGTGATGGCACGAAGCATTTTGAAGGAGGCCAGGCGTTTATCTGAAATACATACCTTTGATCAGGAAATGGAGGAGAGGCTTTACGGCGAAGCTGCAGCGGCAGGGGAGTCCTCCCTGGAATTCCGGTGCAGGGGAGGTTCTGTGGAAAAGGCCGTGCTGGAGGTTGTCAGCGAGAACACAGCCAGGACAGACTTCAAGCTCCTGGATGATCTGGTTATAAGAGCTTCTGCCGGTTCGTTGATTCGTTTCGGAAGTCCCAGACGGGATATTTGCGGCCGTTCTGTCATTCGCTACAGGAAAAAGGCGCGGTATAAAACAGCTACGGGAGTGGCAAGGGTGGCCAAGGACGGAGCTGCGGTGTCCGGTGATAACTTTACTTTTTTTGCTACCCAGGAGAATCTTCACATAACAGCCATCAGTGACGGGGCAGGCAGCGGCAGACGGGCGGAACGATACAGCCGGACCACCATTCAAATGCTGGAGAGCCTTCTGGAGGAAGGTCTGGAGTATGGCCTTGCGCTGAAGTTTCTTTCCCTTTATCTGAAATTCAGGGGAGATTATGAGCGAATGGCCACGTTGGATGTGTGTGCGGTGGATCTGGATACGGGTACGCTGTCCTGGTCCAAAACCGGTGCGGTGGCTGCATTTATTAAGAGATCGTCAGGCGTGACGGTGCTTCCGGGAGACAGTCTTAAGGAGATGACGGAAGCTCTGGAGGATGCGGAAAGTCTTTTGGAGGAGAAACCGAGTACAGGCGCCTTAAGCAGCGGTGATTTTATTGTTATGATATCCGACGGAGTACTGGAAGCCTTTGCCGATGATAACGGAACCATTTCCATCCAGCATTTTATTAGTGAAACGGATACGGTAAACGCCCAGTTTCTGGCCGACGCCATTTTACAGGAGGCTTTGAAGCGCGTAAAAAACGGCCATGACGACATGACCGTTTTGGTGACGAAATTATGGTGAGCACCGTGGTATAAGCTTTAGTGGAGGACCGGAGTGAGGTTTTGTTCTGTTCCGTATGAGGGCGGCAATACGGATTACCGCTCAGGCCGGAGCTTCCGCGGGAACGCGAACATAATCCTCGTTTAAGGCTTCAATAAGAAGATCACATATTTTATACACATTGCCGGCACCCAGAGTAATTACCAGATCCCCCGGAGAAGCATGCTCCGTAAGAAAGGCTGTAATATCGGAGAAATCCGATAAATAAAGGGCATTGCCTGTTTGTGTATTAATTCTGTCGGTAAGGGTACGGGAGTGAATAAGCCCCGTATCCTTTTCTCTTGCCGCATAAATATCGGTTACAACCACCGTATCGGCCTGGGCAAAGGAACGGGCAAAGTCGTCCAACAGCTCATGGGTTCGGGTGTAGGTGTGAGGCTGGAAAACACAAATAAGCTTACCCGAGGTCAGAGCACGGACTGCCGACAAGGTAGCCTGAATCTCCGTAGGATGATGAGCATAATCGTCCATAATCCGTACCCCATGGGGTGTGCCTTTATTTTCCTGACGGCGGTGGGTGCCCCTGAAACGCTCAAGGCCTTTGCGGACAGCCGTGTGGGAAATCCCCATAACATGGCTTGCGGCAATGGCGGCCATAGCGTTTGATACATTGTGCTGGCCCGGAACGGAAAGCTTTATCTTTCCCCATTCGCTCTTTTTATGGAACACGGTGAATTCCGCACAGCCGTTGACATAGGTTATATTGCGGGCTTCAAAATCCACATCCTGCTCATTGATGCCATAGGTGATAAAGGGCCGGGTAAGGCTCTTGGCCAGGGTGCGGGTTTGAGGATCGTCCTTATTGAGAATAATGGATCCGGGATAGCGCACATTGGACAGGAAGTCCTCAAAGGCACTTCGTATGTGGTTTACATCTTTGTAATAATCCAGATGGTCCGCCTCAATATTAAGAACAATGGCTACGCTTGGGCGGAACTTCAAAAAGCTGCCCTTGTATTCGCAGGCCTCTGCCACAAAATAATCCCCGGAACCGATGCGGGTATTGCCGCCGATAATGTCCAGAATTCCGCCTACCTGAATGGTAGGATCAAGCCCAGCCTCAATGGTGATGGCGGAAATCATGGAGGTGGTGGTGGTTTTTCCGTGGGTTCCGGAAATAGCAATGGCTTTGGCATATTGATCCATTATAAAGCCTAAAAGATCGGCTCTTTCAATAACAGGTATTCCTTTTCGCCTGGCTTCCACAAGCTCCGGGTTATCCTGGGATACAGCGGCGGTATAAACCACAAGATCCTGATCCGTAATATTGGAGCCCGAATGATCAGGGTAGACTAAAACCCCTTTTTTCTGAAGCTCCTTTGTTATATCGGATTGGCTGAAGTCGGAACCGGTGATTTTAACTCCGTGGTGCAGAAGAATTTCCGAAAGGCCGCTCATACTTATGCCGCCAATGCCGACCATATGCACCTTGATTCCTTCATGGAACCGGCGGTGGACTCCCGGATTGTCACCGGTTAATTCCGTAAAAACACTTTCTACCATGAAAACACGCTCCAGTTTTTTGTACCCTACTATTATACGCTTACAAAAAGGCGAAGCACAAGGCCTCCCTAAGTTGAAGTATGACAGGGTTCAGGAAATTATATGCAAATAAAATTTATAAAATCTATAAATTAGGAAGGAAATTTGAAATATTTGCCGAATTAATAGTATATAGACAAAATAAAACTTCAAGTACTACGGAAGGTGGGCTGCTAAAGATGGAGATTACGGACATTAGGATTCGTAAGGTTGAGGCCGAAGGTAAAATGAGGGCCGTGGTGTCAGTCACATTTGACAATGAGTTTGTTGTTCACGACATCAAAATCATTGAAAGCCAGGGCGGGCTGTTTATAGCCATGCCCAGCAGGAAAACCCCGACAGGGGAATTCAGGGATATTGCACATCCTATCAACGCCGATGCGCGCAACAAGGTGCAGAATACTATTCTTGAAAAGTACCAGTCCATGCTGGCGGAAGAGGAAGCCGCGGGAACGGTTGTCAGAGAATAGTATCCAAAATGTATCACTTTTTAGGCACTTACATGGGGTAAGTGCCTAATTTATGCCTCAAAAACCTCATGACGTGCTACTGTAGAAAATGATAATTGCATCTAATGAAAGATTTGAATAATAAAACTGCGTTAAATAATGCCTTTTATTATTTTTTTACTCTAAATTAATTAAAAATGAAATATTATAAAATAAAAACTGCATAGAATGGGTGTTGTCCTATTCTCCCTAGTTATCGAAGCCATTTTTATGGGCAAAATGACAATTGCAAACACCAAACAAACATGAGAGAATGTTGTCTGGATAAAGCAAAGTGGAATAATAGCAAAATAGCAAAATAAAATAGAGCTTAAATAGAGATAGAGATTAATAAATATAAAGCGATATCGTAATTGGGAGGAACCAATACCCATGCAAGAGTTCATAACCCTCATCCTTGCTGCCGGCGCAGGAACCAGGATGAAGTCTTCTCTGGCAAAGGTTGCCCATCCCCTGTGCGGACGCCCCATGGTGTCCTATGTGATACAGGCGGCAGAGCAGGCCGGAAGTCAAAAGACCCTGATTGTTCTTGGTCATGGGGCGCAGGACGTTAAGGCATGTCTGCCCGAGTCCGCCGATTATGTGCTTCAAAAGGAGCAATTGGGAACCGGGCATGCAGTAATGCAGGCCAGAGACCTCATGAAGGATAGGACGGGAACCGTGTTAGTCTTATGCGGCGATACTCCTCTTATATCCGGATTGACGCTTAAGAAAGCCTGGGAATATCATCAGAAGCAGCAAAACGCAATTACGGTGCTCACAGCCAGGGTAGATAACCCGTTTGGCTATGGCAGAATTATCCGGGATGACGAAGAAAATATCCTGGGTATTGTTGAAGAAAAAGACGCTCAGCAGGATCAGAAAAAAATTCAAGAAATCAATTCAGGCATGTATTTTTTCGATATACAATCCCTTCTCAAAGCCCTGGACAGGTTAACCAATTCCAATCAGCAGGGTGAATATTATCTTACCGATACTCTTAAGCTTATTAAAGCCTCCGGCGAAAAGGCCGGTGCTTACCTCCTTCCCGACAGCGGGGATATTCTGGGGGTAAATGATCGCGTTCAATTGGCCCAGGCCGAAAAAATCATGAATAAGCGTATTATTGAAGGTCATATGCGTAACGGAGTTACCTTCCATCTGCCTGAAACCACCCTTGTGGGGGCGCAGGTGAAAATCGGCAGTGATACGGTTATTTATCCGGGAACGCTGCTCGAAGGAAACGTCGCGATCGGAGAAGGGTGCACAATAGGACCTGATTCCCGTATAGTTGATACCCGTATAGGGGATCATGTTCATATCGTTAAATCCGTTGTCACCGGATCCCAGGTGGACGAAGGCACAAAAATAGGTCCCTTTGCCTATTTAAGGCCGGGCAGCCGAATCGGCAAGCACATTAAAATCGGTGATTTTGTTGAAATAAAAAATGCGGTCATTGGGGATGAATCAAAAATTTCACACCTGACCTATGTGGGAGACGCCGATGTGGGGAAGAATGTCAATCTTGGGTGCGGAGTGGTTGTTAGTAACTACGACGGCGTTAAAAAGCATCGTACCACCGTTGGGGACAATGTCTTTGTAGGCTGCAATGTGAATCTGGTAGCTCCTGTTACCGTAAAGAGCAACAGCTATATCGCAGCAGGCTCCACCATCACGGAGGAAGTGCCGGAGAATGCCCTTGCCATAGCAAGAAGCAGACAGACCGTAATTGAGGACTGGGTCGTCAAGAAGGGTCTTTTAAAAAATAAATAAACAAACGCGCAGACTATTAAAGTCATTGATTAAGCTTGGACAGGTCTGCTCCCGCTAATGGGAATCGGGCCAAAAGTACGGAGGGTGTAACAAAAAATGAATCTTCATGGCAAGGACATAAAGATTTTCGCAGGTAATTCCAACAAGGAGCTTGCGGAAGACATTGCAACCAAGATAGGACTTCCTTTGGGGGCATCGGTGGTCGGCAGATTTAGTGACGGTGAAATTAATATCAGCATTAATGAGGTAGTCAGAGGCTCGGATGTATTCATTATACAATCCACATGCACCCCGGTTAACGATAATCTCATTGAGCTTCTTATTCTCATCGACGCACTGAAGCGAGCATCCGCTGGCCGGATTACAGCGGTAATGCCCTATTTTGGCTATGCACGTCAGGACAGAAAGGCCAAGGCCAGAGATCCTATTTCGGCTAAGCTTGTCGCCAACCTTATTACGACCGCAGGCGCCGACCGTGTTTTAACCATGGACCTTCATGCCACCCAGCTCCAGGGCTTTTTCGACATCCCGCTGGATCACCTTTTGGGAGCCCCCATCCTTGCCCAGTACTTTTTAAAGAAGTTTGCCAAGGGATTGGATGATGTGGTGGTTGTTTCTCCTGATATCGGAAGCGTCGGCCGTTCCAGAAAGTTTGCCGAAAAGCTTGATGTTCCTCTTGCCATCATTGATAAGCGTCGTCCAAAGGCCAATGTTTGTGAAATTATGAACATTATCGGCGATGTTCGCGGAAAAAGAGTCATTATGGTGGATGATATGATCGATACGGGCGGAACCATTGTGAATGCGGCCAATGCCCTTTCCGACATCGGTGCCACTGAGGTTTACGCATGTTGTACCCATGCCGTACTTTCCGGCCCTGCTATTGACCGTATACGCACCTCCGCCATCAAGGAGCTTGTTACGCTGGATACCGTTCCCATAGCCAAGGAAAAGCGTATCAGCAAGATTCAGACACTGTCGGTTGCAGATGTGTTTGCAGAGGCCATTGAGCGTATTTACGGGGATATCTCCATTTCGTCCCTGTTTACCCAGCAATAACATTACATTCGTTTTTATACCCTGTTATGCTAAAAAGGGGATTGGTGTTCTACAAGCTGCTAAGCTTATAAAGAGGACCAATCCCTTTATCAATTAAATGGGTGGGCTGAATTCGTCAGTTCTGCTGTTATGAAGCAGTCCGGCAGCACCCGGAAGAAGGCAGGCTTCCCAGTGGTCAGATCTTGCGGAGGTTTTCTTTTCGTCTGTATTCGGAAGCGTTAATGCCGTATTCTGCCTTAAACTTTTTTCGGAAGCTGGATTCATCGATATAACCTACCTTGAGAACAATTTCCTTAATGGACAGGTCTGTTTCGGATAAAAATTCCCGGGCCTTTTCCATACGGAGCTGGGACAGGTAATCGATGTAGCAGTTTCCCGTGCGTTCCTTGAACAAACGGCTAAGGTAATTTTTTGTAAGGCCTGCGTTGTCCGCCACCTTTTCTAGGGACAGATCGAAATTGGAATAGTTCTCTTCTATGTATTTCACAATGTTTTCAAAATCATAGCTCTTGTCGCTGCTCCGGCAAAAGGTCTGAAGGACCTTCTTTACAGCCTTTTCAAATTCGGCGGGGTCGTCGGGATTGATTCGTGCAACATTCTCCAGCCATTGCCCCGAATCCTCGGTGCCGGAGTTTTTTATAGCAATAATCAGGGGCTGCAATATGCAAAAGCGCAAGTACCGCCGGTTCTCGTCGGAGCAGGGCTTTAAGGCAATGTATTTCAGAATTTGTGCCAGGCTTTTTTCAGCCCGGGAAAAATGGCGTTTTTCAAGGGCGCCGGTAAAATCCTCAAGATGCTCCTGATCCAGCCGAAGAGTGGCTTTTTCTGCCTTTATCACACTTTCCCAGCATTCAAAATGCTTTTCCCTTCCATCATCCTCCATGAGCTCCAATGCGCTTAATGCTTCCATATAGGCATAGCCGGCCATGGACAGGCTCTGATAGACCTGGCTTAAGCCTACCCGGACGCGGCTTCCTCCAAAATCACCGATGACCTGACTCAGCTGTTCGGCGGTTCTTAGGCGGGCTTTTCTTAAGAAATCGGGATTTGGTATTTCCGCCAGAAACAGTATTGCTACCTTCCCGTTTATGGTTGTGCGGACAAAAAGATCCCCCTCCATCATTTTTTCAAGGCTGCGGTAGGCATTTTCACCACCGTCCATCAGGATGCCGCCGATAAAAAAATATTCCTCGTAGAGCTCCAGTCCACAGACCTTGAGAATTTGCCGAATACCTTCGGGCTCTTTTAAAAGGCCATGGAAGATCATAGTGGCTGTCTGCTGCTTAAGAAGGGTGGTAGAGGTTTTGGCCGTATTCTCCCAGTCCTGGCATTCGTCCACCACCCTCCGGATCATTCGCTGAATATAGTCGAATTCTCTGATGGTAGGAGCGGTTGTACCCCGGGTTATGGTCGAGGCCAGCTGTTCAATATGAGTATAGCGTCTTTTGCTCATATAATAGGAGATAATCATGGAAAACAAAAGGCCGCAGGCGATAAAAACATAATTGAGCATTTGCCAGCTGCGAATGTCTTTATAAAGAAAATCCGTCCGGTAAAGCACCTCTATGGTGATGCCCATAGTCTGAGAAGTCCGGCTTAAAAGGGTATAGTCCTCTAAATCCCCTTCCAGAGGGTATTGCTCCGCCTGAATGATCTCCAGCCCCCCGGCAGCATTGCCGTAAAAACGAAAGGCGTCTCCGCTTTCCGAGATCATGCTCACATAAGCCGAATTGTTGTCTGTCAGGGGTTCAAGAATGCTTTTAAGAAGAGCCAGGGAAAGGCAGTAGTTAACCGATACATTGTTGTTAAGCGTTCCGATTCGGGTTGACAAATGAAGGAGCAGGTAGCCTCCGCCGCTTTTATTGTACAAAAAGCTAACCCCGTTGGTTTCCTTGGAAAGAAGACTTATTCCGCTCTCAATACTGGCATCGATGCATTCCAGAGTTCTTGAAAAATACACGCTTATATCGGAAACACCCTTGGCGGAAAAAATCCTGGGCGTGCCATAGACCATAAAAACATCGAAAATATCGGTATTATAAGCGCAGACATCCTTTAAAACCTCCAGGCCATAAGCCGCATTAATGGAATTAGCCAGCATTTTATAGCCTAAAAGCTCCGGCGCTGCAGAAAGGCTTATTCCGGTATTTTGATAGGTGACATACCGGTTATCCATTTCCCTTGTTAAGCGATCCAGCTGATAATCCACTGAGGAATCCAGATCCGCCTTCATTTTGCCAATGGTGCTTTGGGCAAGTATAAAGCTCAAAAGCAAAATGGGCAGCAAAAGGCAAAGATAGGAAATAAAGAATCTTAAGAGCATATTTCTCTTCATCGACATAGAAAGTATCTCCTTTCCGTGCCTTTGTTCAGAGGCCGGCGATGAATCCGGGAGGGTGACAGGCTTCTATTTAAGCCTTCACCTGCAAAATCGGGCTAAAAGCTCAGGAGCGTGCCCCTGAGCTTTTGACTTCCGTATATTTGCCTGCCGGCTTTTATTGTGACGGTATTCTCATTGTATTAACAAGGTTATTTTTTCAGGCGGTCATAGGCTGCCTGTTCAATGGCTAAAGCGTCTTTAAGTCCCATTTGATTGAGAGTGTTTATGTAAGTATCCCAGCCTGTATCAATGGATACCTCACCGGTAATAAACTGAGCCTTGGCGGTTTTCAAGTAACTGGTAATATCTGTAACGAGAGTGCTGCGGTTGGCTGCCTCCTCCGAGGTATATACCAGGCCGGGGAATACATCCACCTTACTCATGCCGTCCTCTCGCATGCGCTGTTCCAGGAGCACCGCCCAGCCGTACAGGTTCAAGAGGGGAGCCTGGAGCAATTTATCGGACGCATTCATTATAACATCATACTGGGTGCCCTTGATACCGGAAACGATCTGGAAGCCGCCGTTTATAACCGCCTTCTTGTAACGGAATTCCTCCTGGGAGGCATAGCCTTCGGGCTGCTTCATGGTAGCAATCTGGCTGCCGGGTACGCCGTCGATTTCCACATAATCATAGGTAACGCCCTCAAAGCCGCGGGTACCGGCCAGCATGCCCGTATCGCTGTAGAAATAGTCCAGAAGGCGGACGATGGCTTCAGGATATTGGGTTTTAGCGCTTACCGCCGCCTTGATATTGGTGCCGATGGGATTGGCCAGCGGATTGGTTTTTGTGTTGTTAAATTCCGATGTCAGCCCCATAACGGCCACAAAGTTCACATCATAATCAATAGGCTTGCCGGCTTCTACAAAGGGAGCGGATCCGCTTCCAAAGTAGCCGATACGGTCGGAAGCCATTTTTTCTCTGAATTCATCCACTGACTGTACAAAGGAATCCTCGCCAAGAAGGCCTTCTGCGTACAGCTTGCGCATAAATTTCAAATGCTCCTTGTAATTTTCTGTGGTTTCGGCAAGGGAAATGGTGCCATCCCCAGTTGTTTGCAGAATATAGTTGGGATTGGTGGTTTGTATGCCGAAGCCGGACATGATGGCCAGCTCAGAGGGGAAATAGCCTTCCGGTGTATAGCCGAAAGGAATTTCGTCATTGGGGTCACCGTTACCGTTGGCGTCCTGGAGCTTAAACGCCGACAGCACGCCGTAAAGCTCATTGATGGTTGTGGGAGCGTTCATACCCACATTTTTCAGCCAGTTGGCGTTCAAAAAAGCCCGGTTGACTCTTCCGATGGTATTGAGGTTCAGAGTGGCCAGGCCGTAAATCTTTCCATCGGTGGCCGTCATGAAGGATTCGTAGGCGGGATATTGGGAAAAGGTTTGAGCCAGATTTGGCGCATAGTCAAGATAATCGTTGATGGGAAGAAAATACCCTTCGCTTCCGTGGAGCATCACCTGAGCGCAGTCCAGATTTCCGTTAATAATGAGATCCGGGAGGGTGTCGGTAGTGAGCATGAGGGTAAATTGGGTAGGCCAGGCATCATTGGAATAAGGTGTGCAGTCAAGCTTAATGCCAAGCTGTTTTTCAAGCTCCGCAACCTGCAGGGTGTCATTCCAGTCGGGGGTTGCGCCCTGATTGCCGGAAACCGTAATGGTTATGGGTTCATTGGTAATGGGATAGCCGGTTTTGTTGACATAGGAGGCCTCGGAAGAAGCCGCAGGGGTCCCTGAACCGGTGCCTTGGACGGGAGTGGCGGTAGGGGAGACGGTGTTTGTCTGGCCGCAGGCCGACAGGGATGTCAGCATGGCGGCTGCCAGAATGAGAGCTGTCCTCTTAAATGCAGTCAAACAGGGTCTTTTCATTTTATCTTTCCTCCTATAATAATGATTTTACTGCAGAAACGAATCCGCAGGTGTAAACAGATTCACAATTTGCTTTAAAATTATGATTTAAAAATCGCATCAGCCTTTTACCGAGCCTATCATAACGCCCTTGGCGAAATAGCTCTGGAGCCGGGGATAGACAATAAGCATGGGAACGGTTGATACCACAATAACCCCATATTTGATTAAATTAGCCGTATCCTGCTGCTTTACAAGAGCAGCTATGGCCTCCGCATCCGCGTTTCCTTCCGCGGCGGCGGTTACGGCAAAGGAGCCCTGAATGAGTATTTCTCTTAAGAAGAGCTGGAGAGGAAAGAGAGAGCGATCCTTAAGAAGGATCATGGCATTGAAGTAGGAGTTCCAGTGTCCGATACCGTAATAGAGCATCAAAACCACGATTATGGGCTTGGAAAGCGGAAGTACAATGCGCGTGAACATTTTAAAGTCACTGCAGCCGTCCATTCTGGCAGCCTCATGGAGCTCCCAGGGAATGGAAGTGGCAAAAAAGGTGCGTGCAACAATTAAGTTGAAAACGGAGACCAGGCCGCTTATAAGCATAACCCAGCGGGTGTTTATAAGTCCGAAGGAATAGAGGTTCAGATAGCCTGGAATAAGTCCGCCGCTGAAGTACATGGTAATGATGAAAAGGGTCATAATAAGGCCTCGTCCCGGCATATCCTTCCGCGACAGGGCATAGGCGCAGGGAAGGGTGAAGGCCAGGTTTAAAAAGGTTCCGGCTACCGTGTAGAAAATGGTGTTGACGTACCCCGTCCATATCTCACGGTACTGGAAGATATATTCATAGCCCGTCAGTGTGGGGTTGACGGGGAACAGAATCATTTTGCCCGTATAAACCGCCCCCGGCTCGGAAAAGGAGGCGCTTAAAACAAAAATAAGGGGATAGAGAGTAATGATGAAAGTAAGTGCCAGCAGGGTGTAATTGCACGCAATAAAAGCCAAATCGCTTCCCCGGGATGCTACCCGGTGCTTGCCAGATGTTTTTTTCATAATACGCTTGCCTTTCTTAAGAAATGTTTGATGTTGCCTTCCCGGGCTTCCGGATAAAGGTTTGGGCCCTTACCAGAGGCCCACCTTGCCGATATGGCGGGAAAGGGTGTTGGCCAGTATGAGAATGGCTGCGTTGACCACGGAATTAAAGAGTCCGGTAGCCGTTGAAAAGGAGAAGTCATTATTTATGAGGCCCACCTTGTAAACATAGGTGGAGATGACCTCGGAGGCGCTGATATTGGTGGCGTTCTGAAGCAGGTACACCTTTTCGTAGCCTACGCTTAAAAGGGAACCGCACTGGAGGATAAAAAGGACCACAATGGTCGGTACAAGAACGGGGAGGTTAATATAGAAGATTTTTTGAAGCCTTGAAGCACCATCAATGTCCGCTGCCTCCAAAAGGGCTTTATCCACACCGGAAAGAGCCGCAAAATAAATGATGGCCCCCCAGCCCACACCCTGCCAGATGCCGCTTAACACATAAATCCATTTGAACAGGCCTGCTTCCTGCATAAAAAATACCGAGGACAACCCTATGGCATTAAGTCCTTTATTAACAATTCCTGAGGTGGGGCTTAAAAAGAGTGTTATCATACCGCACATGACAACGGTGGAAATAAAATGAGGTGCATAGGAAACGGTTTGAAAGGTGCGCTTTATCTTTTCGCTTTTTATCTCATTAACCATAAGGGCCAGAATAATGGGGGCGGGAAAGCCCACAAAGAGGCTTAACAGGCTGATGGACAGAGTGTTTTTAATAATTATGGGGAACCAGTAGGAGTTAAACAGACGAATGAAATTATCCAGTCCTACCCAGTCGCTTCCCATAATGCCCTTTCTCATGCTGAAGTTTTTAAA
>JAFADM010000524.1 GCA_023424865.1 Bacillota bacterium
GAGAATGGCAATAACAGCGGCAACAAATATGCCCTGGTCACCGGCTCTATCCTTTATTGTTACACAAAATTCGGGAGCAAACTCACGCACATCGTCCTCAGTAACCTGAAAGGCTTCCGCAACCTCACTAAGAAGCTGATCGTAAGCTTCTCCATGGAACTCATTGGCATCCAGGGCTTCCAGTTTACTGACGGCTGTAACCGAATAGAGATCCTCTTCAGGCATGTCTAAATACTCGGCAGGCATCTGTACCAAAAGATAACCGTCTTCATAGTCAACCAGTCCATAAACCTCAGAGAGCTTTTCATCCGAAGTCTTAATGCCATTTCGTGTCGTATAGGTGTATACACCATAATCCAGAAAATAGACATCGGCATTTTCCAGGCTAACATAAGCCTTGCCTTCATCGTAAAGGTTTTGGGCATCCTCCATGCTATTGATGGGCTCCAGAGTTGAAAAGAGGGTACTGTAAAGACTAACCTGGCTTACCAGAAATCCGGCTGCTACAATGATTATGAGTACCAGCACCAAAATCGGTTTAAGCACATTTTTCTGAATGATTTTTTTGAGAAAATTGTCTGCCATAGTAATTTCCGTCTCTTTCTGTTGTACAAACGGTTTTCTGAAACCCTAACCTTTGTACACTCCTTTTATAGTTATGGTACCAATAGGAGTTATCGGCAGACATGGAACTAATATTAACAGTCAACTTACATGAAATTTTTACCTGCTCAGATACATTATTTTTATAAGCCCGCAGGAATGTCTCCCATTTGCAGATATGGAAAGAATTAATTCGAGCTTGGAATCTACCGGTGAATCGGCTGTTATTTCAAACTCAAAAACCGTCTGCTCCCGGTATTGGGGCTTTAATGGACCGTTGGAAGCATTGGGCAGAACCCTTACGCCATCGGGTGTATGCCACTTGACCTGAAGCCATTGGTTGGAGCAATGCCCTAATTCCGCATTGTCAGAAAGCGTCAGTCTTAGCTTTTTGGTTTCACCCGGGCTCAGGTAGGGCAAGCCCATATAATCCACCTGGGCATCAAACAGAGGAAACCGGTAATCCACAATAAACGGCGATTGCTTTAATAGCTCGGGCAGACTGAGGCGTGTAGGTTTCCCCCCATTTCCTACGCCTTTTACATGGGTATCTCCTTTGACACAGAACAGCTTGTTGGCCGAAGGAACTTTAATGGTGTAGCCCTCCGGTCCCGCCAAAATATCACAAAGCTCCGCCCCCAGGAAAAAGGGTGTCAGCCTTAAAACTCTGTCTGTTAATTCCGTAACGGTTCTTGGAATAACCACTCCCCCGTGCATTTTTGCGATGCACATGGTGCTGATAGTATCCCCAATGGGCTTAATCCATTTTTCAGGAATGCCGGAATAGCCGTGTATAATCCCAAGGATAGCCCCAAGGGTGGCACAGGTGCAATCCGTATCCTCTCCGCAATTATTAGCCAGGGTCAGACTTTTTCCAAAGTTGTCCTCGCCGTAAAGCCATCCGATAATCATAATGCCGATATTACTTGGCGCATCGTAGCCTGCCTTGCCGATAGGCACATCATCCGGAATTTCATCAAGCGCTGAACCCTGAACACCAAAGCTGCCGGGCTCCGCCGTCATAACCCGCCTTCTTGCTTCCTTAAAGCCGACGCCCTCCCGGTAGGCTTCAAGGGCAGTGGTAATGGCATGGGTAACGCCGCAGTCTTCCGGGATGTATGAAAGGCCGATAGCTATCAGACGGTACTTGTCTTTTTCTATAAAAGCGGCGCTTTGCACGGCAGCACAGAAGATTTCTCCATACATCCCTTCGTGGCTGTGGTCCACAATAGCGTCCTCATATGCGTAACGTGCAGCCAGCTCAGGATACCCCGGCGCAAGGCAGGCCCATATTTCCGAACGGATAAAGCAGCCGCAGCTGTCCCTGTACTCGTTTTCCAGATAACCTGAGAGGGGCGGCACAAAGCCCATTCTTAAATTGTTTTTACCGGCACCGTATTCAGCCCAGTTCGGAATGATAAAGGAAAGCCAGTATTCGCCCAGAATGCTTGCATTAATGTGACGGCCGTATTTTTCCACCGCATTGAGCCAGACCAGCTGGAGATCCAGATCGTCATTAGGGGGCGGATCTCCTGAAAGATCCTGGGTATAGAAATCAATGTCAAAAACACCTCTTTTGGCCTCAAAAGGAGCCCCCAGCACACCGCCGATGTTTTTCCCCATCCAGCAGCCCATAACTTTTTCCTTGTATTCCCTAAAGGTTAGCTTCATAAAGACCCTCCTTATGTGTGCGTCTCAACCGCATGCTTACAGATGCATTTTAACGCAAATCCAGGGAGAGTTCAGTTGTAGGGTTTTACCTTTCGGTAGTCCCTTTTTACATAGCAGCATGGCCTCCGGACTTCATAAGCCTTCCCGAATTTTATTGGGCGTACTTCCGTAATACTGCTTGAAAAGCTTATAAAACTGCTTTTTGTCGCTGTAGCCCACCGCATGGCATACCGCTTCAACAGTAAGGCGGCTTTCCTTCAGCAGGCGATAGGCCTCATTAAGCCTTTTTTCATGAATGTACTCCGTTAAATTCTTTCCGTAATAATCCTTAAACACGCGGCTGAAGTAGGAGGGATTGTAAAAGCATTTCTGCGCAAGCTCCGTAAGGGATATTTTTTCGCAGAAATTCTCTTCGATATACTTTATGATTTCCGGGGTTATTTTATTGACCTGATGGAAAATGCCCCCGGAATCCTCCAGGCGCATTTCCCGGAAGGTCTTTGCCAGAAGCACCCCGGTATAGGCCTTAAGGATGGATTTATAACCAAAACTCTTTTCATTGAATTCCGCCAGCATACGTTCAATGACAGCTTCTATCTCCAGCAAATCCTTGCCCCTGAAATGAGCCGCCGGGTTGATGCTGCTTTGTGGGCCACCCAAATCCTCAAAAGCGGCTAGTGCCAGAATATCATAAGCATTCTCCGAATCCACCAGCTCATCGCTTAAAAATTCCGGCTGAATAAGGCAATTAACATATACCATAGGTCCTGTAACCGTAAAGGAATGAGTCTGCTTGAAATTAATAAAAAGAAGATCGCCCTTTTCCACAGGATAGCAAACACCGTCAATAAAGTGGCTGGCCGTCCCCGTAAGAGTATAAACCATCTCGATAAAATCATGGATATGCTCGCCGCAATCTTCATTTACGGCATTTTTATGAATATTGATATTCTCTTCCGGCTTTAAATACTCACTTGCTTTGTAGGAATACATGCTATTTAATTACCGCCCTTTTAAAATGAGCCTGAACGACGTTATAAGCAGTTATTCTGTGTTAATATCAGGGTAATACCTCAATTCTAATCTTACACTGGTTTTCAAGATTGTGAAACAGGTTTGAGCCAGCAGCTCAGGGTAAACACACACGAAGCTCAGGCCTTTAAGAAAAAACGACTGGCATCCCATTCACAAAAGTCCGGCTTCCCCCCGTTTGCAACCCGTAAAAGCTGGATAATTTTAAAAGGAGCCTACAGGATAATGTGAGTGAACCCTGGAATACTTCAAAATTTGTATACCGGGAGGTTATCAATGGAGTACATTAAGGAATACTTCAGATTTAAAGATCCCTTCAGCTTTATCATGTTTGAGACCAATAGCAGGCAGACCCTCATTCATTGCCACGATTGCCTGGAAATCAATTATATTGAAAAGGGAACCGGACACTATGTCATAGAAGACAAAACCTATCCCATTCAGGAGGGCGATATCTTCATTATCAACAACTCTGAAAAGCATATCGCCGTTCATAACGGAGAGCTTACCATGCTGGTTATTGTCTTCGATCCCAAGTTTGTGTGGGAAAATCCAGAAGAATACAACCATTTAAAGCCCTTCTTCCACCGGGGCACAAGCTTTTCAAACCGAATCCGCCGAGAGGATGAAAATTACACACGGCTATGCACCTGCTTTAGTCAAATCCATGAGGAGTACTCCCTGAAAAACGACGGATGGCAGCTGATTATAAGAGCCACGCTCATGCTCTTCCTGGCTCTTACCTACCGCTATTACCTCCATAACCACGAGCTTGGCGAGGATGTTCAGGCCTTCCGAAAATCCTATGAACGCATCCGGACCCTTGTGGAATACATCAACGCACATTTCAGCGACCCCCTCACCCTTGAAGGCCTTGCCGAAAAAGCCCTCATGAATAAAACCTACCTGTCCACCTATTTCAAGGATGTCATGAAAATCAATGTTTTTGAGTATATCGAGCAGGTCCGAATCAACCATGCCTGCATGCTGCTTAAAACAACCTCACTTCCTATCACGGACATATCGCTGGATTCAGGCTTCAACAGCGTGTCCTATTTCAACCGCATTTTCAAGAGGATAGTGGGTGCGGCACCCAGCGCCTATCGCAAAAAATCAAAATATAGTTCAAGTTCTTTAAAATAGTCTGCAAGTAAAGGTCCATATCCTGCTGTTATGATGAATATACGACAAGAAAAGGAATTGAGTTAGGTCCAACATAACCACAATTCCAATAAAATGAATGAATTGCTTAGAAGTATATTCGGAAATGGTAGTGATTATGAACAAAAAGATTGCACTGGGTGTTTTAGGACTCGGGGAGGGAAGAAGCATCCTTTCGGCTGCGCTGAATAGCAGCCTGTGGGAGCTTGGCAACATTTGCGACTTGAAGGAAGAGCTTTGCAGGGCTCGGTGTGAAGAATTTAACTTTTCCAGGTACACCACCCGTTATGATGATCTCCTTAATGATCCTGAAATCGATGCCATCAGCATTTACACCCCTGATCAGCTTCACGCGGAACATATCCTTCAGGCCCTGGAGGCGGGAAAGCATGTCTTGTGCACAAAGCCACTCATGGTAAACCTGGATAAAGCCAATGAACTGCTGGAGGCCCAGAAGCGGACGGGCAAGCTTGTTTTTGTGGGCCAGAGCTCACGTTTTTTTGAGCCTTTAATGCGCCAGAGAGAGGATTTTGAAGCAGGCAGGCACGGTGAGCTGGTAGCAGTGGAGACCCATTACATCAGTGATTCAAGGTGGTTTTTGGAACGCGACTGGAGCCATAACAAGGGCTTTTCCTGGCTGTACAATTTCATGATTCATGCCGTGGATCTGGCTGTCTGGTACCTTCCCGATGTTGAGGAGGTTTATGGCCAGGGCCTGGTGAGTAAAAACACTGCCGTTCTGGGCATGACCGTACCGGACACGATGAAATTTATATTCAAAAACCGGGACGGCAAATTTGCCTCCGTAAGCGGAGCCTACGCCACGCCAACCCTTGGAAGCGCCGTGGAGCAGTCCATAAGCTGCACCCTGAGAGGCACCGAGGGGATAAGCAGGGGCGGCTATCCCAAGCTTAAATATTACTCCAATCTTCCTCCAAGAGAAAAAACGGCAAGGCTCCAAACCTATGAGGACAAACACAATTACTATTTCAGGTTTGAAAATGAAACCCACCATGCAGGAGAATACCAGAACTATATCGACTATTTCGGCCGCTGTATTATTCAAAACCTCACCCCGAAGCCCGATTTAAAGGAGGGTATTCGAACGCTGGCTGTTATGGAGGCGATGGAGGAATCCATGGCTGAAGGAAAAGTGGTCAGAGTGTCCGAAATACTCAGGCGGCGCGGGATTACGCTCGATTAAAGGACGGTGAAGCAATGAAAAACGTATACCTTATCCTTGAGGAAACAGGTAACAAGCGCATTCTTTTCGGGCTGAAGGTTCTGGAAAAAAGCCTTGTGGGGGCTGGTTACTCCGTTATCCCAATGGAAGAAAAAAAGCTTCCTGATGATATAAGATCCCTTGAGGGCGAGAAGATTTATGTGGGCAGCCGTAACCACAATCCGTGGCTTAAGCGCATGGAGGAGCAGGATCTTCTTCTCTACCACACGGTTGAGCCGGAAAACGAGGGCTTTTATCTTTCATCCCTCTGCGGCCGTTTGACTGTTGTCTCCGGAGGCAGCTTCACAGGGGCTCTTTACGGCGCCCTCGAGCTGGCGGAAAGGATTGACAGGCACAAGGGTATTCCCCGTGATCTGGCTTTCGGTGACAGTCCGGTATTTAAATTAAGAGGGCCTGCCATAGGGCTTCAAAAGACAAAAGTTGAGCCGCCGCGGCTTACTTACGAATATCCCATAACCCCCTCCCGGTTTCCCTGGTTTTATGACAAGGATCACTGGCAGGAGCTTCTGGACCTTATGGTGAAGGAGCGCTGCAATGTGCTTTACATATGGAGCGGGCATCCCTTTTCGTCTCTTGTGAAGGTTCCCGGATATCCGGAAGCCCTGGAGGTAACGGAGGAGGAGCTGACAGAAAACCGCAGAGTCTTTCTCTGGCTCACCGAGGAATGCGACCGCAGGGGTATTTGGGTTGTTCTTAAGTTTTACAATATCCACATCCCCTACCCCTTTGCTCAGGCACATGGGCTGGATCTTCTTCAAAGCAGCATTCATCCTGTGGTTTCCGACTATACGCGCAAAACCCTGGCTCAGTTTGTGAAGGACTATCCCAATATCGGTGTGATGGTTTGCCTGGGAGAAGCACTCCGTGGCAACCAAAACAAGACCGACTGGTTTATTCATACCATTATACCCGGCATTAAGGACGGCATGGCGCTGGCAGGCTTGAAAAAGGAGCCTCCCATTATTTTAAGGGGACACGACTGCGACCCCAAGGCCGTTATGACCGAGGCCGTCAAGCTGTACAAAAATATTCATACCATGTGGAAATATAACGGCGAGAGCCTGACTACCTTTTTGCCCCGGGGACGGTGGCAGGAAATCCATCGGGGATTAAGCGGGCTTTGCGAAAACCACATCCTTAATATTCATATTTTAGCAAATATTGAACCATTCCGTTACGGTGCCCCCTCCTTTATCCAAAAATGCGTTCAGGCCGCCAAATACCGGCTGGGCGGAAATGGGCTTCATTTATATCCGCTGTTTTACTGGGACTGGCCCTATTCCCCCGACAAAACCGAGCCGCGCTTAAAACAGCTTGACCGGGACTGGATCTGGTATAGGGCCTGGTTCCGCTATGCCTGGAAACCTGACAGGGATCCTGTTCAGGAGCGTTTTTACTGGATAGGAGTACTGGCGAAGCACTTTGACTGCGACCAGAGCACCGGTGAACAAATTCTTGATGCCCTAGAAAGCGCAGGTGAAATTGCACCCAGAATCCTTCAGAGAGTGGGTATTACGGAAGGCAACCGGCAGACAATGAGCCTTGGCATGACAATGAGCCAGTTTACCAACGTAAAGCGCTACAGGCCCAATCTGGAGCTTTGGAATTCAGTAGCCAGCCGTGGGGAGCAGCTTGACGATTATGTCTTAAAGGAGCTTAAGGGTGAACCCCACTTGGGTGAAACACCTTTGGATCTGGTACAAAGCGTTGAATATTACGCGTTAAACGCCTTCAACAAAATTCGGCAAGCCCGTGGAAAGGCCTTCAAAAACCAGACTGAGCTTGAAAAATTCGCAACGGATGTCGAAGCCATTTACACTTTGGCTTTTTCCTATACCGCTAAAATACAGGCAGCCATTAAAATTCTCAGCTACAAGCATACCATGGATGAAAGCCTGAAAGGCCCTCTGAACCTGCTGGAGGAAGCGGTGCCGCTTATGGAGGCAAGCCTTGACTGGTATCGCAAGCTTTCACATTTGACGGAGTCCACCTACCTTTATGCCAACAGTATGCAGACACCTCAGCGTAAAATACCTTTTCCCGACGGCAATGCCTATGTCCATTGGAGCCGGTGCCTGCCTGAATATGAAAGAGAGGCGGCTTGCTTCCGGAAGCACCTGGAGGAAATGAAGTCAG
>JAFADM010000379.1 GCA_023424865.1 Bacillota bacterium
TCCTCAAGGATAATATTGCTTGGCTCAATCTTCACATTCTCAAGGGTATAGCCTGCGGGCAGCTCGCCTTCATAGACAATATTGACAGGAAACTGCTTGCCCACGATTTTATCCAGCTTAACCGTAACGGAGGTTGGGTTGATGGAAGAAATAATAATGGATTCCTCCCCCAGATATTCGGGGGTAGCGATACGAAGGGTATGACTTCCCTCCGTGTCCAGCTCCGATAAATCCAAAAAATTCTTAAAATCGTTTTCAGTGATATCGGCCAGCTTCAGCTTCCGGCCTTTTATTTTTATATCCACCCGAGAGGGCAGCGCTGATCCTACTATCTGCAAATTATTGAGAGCAAGGACTTCCGCATTATTGGACAGAGGAATCGAGAGAGATTTTTCCATGTAGGGATTATCACTGTCAAGAACCATAAACCAAATAAAAATGGCCGTCATAACAGAGATGACCTTTATTACCAAATCCCTTTCAAAAAGCTTATCGATTAGTTTGTTCACTGTTCTTCGCCTTTCTGAAATTAAAGAGCTTTCTGTCCTGGGTATCATCCATTAAAAACCGGGTTAAGGCCTTTCTCAGTAAATCAGGTGTGAGGTTTCGTGTAAGGCCCCCGTTATGGGCATAGGATATCTTTCCTGATTCTTCAGAAACCACCACGGCAATGGCATCGGAAACCTCCGTTATGCCAAGGGCTGCACGGTGCCTGGTACCGAGCTCCCGGCTCAGACTGGCGTTCTGGGTTAAGGGAAGGTAGCAGCCGGCTGCCTTGATAATGTTCTCCCTTATGATAACCGCGCCGTCATGGAGAGGGGTTTTAGGGGTAAAAATATTTCCCAAAAGCTCTTCTGAAACCAACGCCTCAATGCGGGTGCCTGTATTAACGATATCTCCGATTTTTGTACCTCTCTCAAGAATAATCAATGCCCCGATATAGTCCCGTGAAAGGGCCGAACAGGCCTTAACAACGGTTTCAATGGCGGAGCTGACTCGAATGCGCTCTTCCTCGCTTCTTCGGACCATAAAATCCTTAAGGCCGCTGCTTCCAAGCTTTTCCAGGGCCCGCCGAAGCTCCGGCTGGAACAATACGATAAGCCCAAAGCCTAAAAGCTGAATCATGCTTTGAAGCAGAAAGGCCAGGGTTCTCAACCCCAGCATTTCCGAAAGCTTGGTAAATATCAAAATAAATACGAGCCCCTTGACCAGCTGAATGGCTCTTGTTTCCCTGACAAGCTGAATCCCTTTGTAAACGATATATGAAACAATAGATACTTCCAGTATCATGCGCAGTATATCCAATGGACCGTTTAAGCCTAAATAGTTCATGATGTTGTTCATGTCCGCATCTCCAAAGGTTTTCTCTTATGCCAAAAGCCTATGGGGCATAGTTCTTTACAATAAATTATATCCTCTTCCAGATTTTTTTTGTATACGCTCCAACGGTTTGTAACACAAATGCAATATATGCTTTTGTCCGGTAAGCCATGGCAACGCATGGCCCCTTCCGCATTCAAAAACCTGTATCCTTTTTAAACAAACCGATAGCCCACACCTCTTACCGTTTCAATATATTCCGGCTTGCCGTCTTCCTGCTCCAGCTTCTGCCTTAAGTACCGGATATGCACATCCACCGTCCGGGTTTCACCAAAATAGTCAAAACCCCAAACCTTTTCCAAAAGCATATCCCGTGATAAAACTCTGCCCCTGTTCTGAACCAGTATCTTAAGAAGCTCAAATTCCTTGAGGGTAAGCTCCAGTCTGTTTTCTCCTTTATAAATCTCATGGCGCTCCAGGTCAATGGTAATATCTCCCGCACTTAAGTTCTCTCCCCGGGATTCAGCAGGAATATCGGCTCTTCTGAACAGAGCCTTTACCCTGGCGGTGAGCTCCCGTATGCTGAAGGGCTTTGTAATGTAATCATCCGCGCCCAGCTCCAATCCCAGTACCCTGTCAAACTCCTCTCCCTTGGCTGTCAGAAGGATGACAGGCAGGGTTTTGAGCTTGGCATTCTGGCGAATGCGCTTAAGTATTTCATAGCCATCCATGCCGGGCAGCATGATATCCAGAATAAACATATCCGGGATACAGGAATCGCACAGCTTGAACATTTCCTCACCGCTAAAAAAAGTGGAAACAGCATACCCCGCCGCTTCCAGATTATAATTGACAAGCTGCTGGATGTGGGATTCATCCTCGACCAGAAAAATAGTTCGTTTGGCAGACATGCTTTTTATCCCCCTCACTCTGCGGCATCATCTTCAATAGCCTCCGTGGGATTTATTCCGGGATGCTGAAGGTGAAGATGCTTTCCAGTTTCATTATACACGGCCCACTCGGCAATGTTAGTGGCATGATCCGCAATTCTCTCAAAATATTTAACAATAAACATTAAATCCACATTGGTTTCCACCGACTGCCCGCCGGCTTTAATCTGGCTTACAAGATCCATTATCATTAAATTAAAAAGCTCATCCACCGCGTCGTCGTCGCTGCAAACTTCGCTTGCAAGCTTCAAATCCTCATGGATGAAAGCCTCAATGCTCCGTCCCACCATACTGCGGGCAAGGCCTGCCATGGTATAGATGTCGGGATTAATTTTATAAGGCTGGCCAGGTGCCAGACGCAAAGTGATTTCAGCTATATCCGCAGCGTGATCACCGATTCGTTCCAGATCCGTAATCATTTTAAGACTGGAGCCGATAACCCGCAAATCCCGGGCCAGGGGCTGCTGAAGAGCAAAGAGGCTCAGGCAGCGCCGTTCAATCCTTGTTTCCACATTGTCAATTTCATCGTCGTAACGGATAATTTCCGCCGCGCGAACCGCATCCATTTCCTTGAGGGCAATAATGGTTTTGTCCATGGCTTCTTCCACCATGCCTCCAAGTCTTCCTATTTCATCCCTCAAGTCCTCAAGGCTCTTTTCCAGGTGCTGTCTCATTCCGTTCATTCCTTTCCTTTTAAAACTATAGCCGATTTCACCGGTAATTCCGAAAAAGTCATTGCTCCGGAATAAGGCTAAATCAAATGCGAGGGTTACGCGCTCTATAGTATATTTTCCCCATTCTTTTATTAAATGAACAACGTTTTATCAACCAAAACGTCCTGTAATGTATCTTTCAGTTCTCTCATCCTTAGGCTTATTGAAAATGCGCTCCGTTGTATTGTACTCCACCAGATCACCCAGGAGGAAAAAGGCGGTTCGATCCGAAATACGACCGGCCTGCTGCATATTATGAGTAACGATAACAATAGTGTATTTTTTCTTCAGCTCCTCACACAAATCCTCGATTTTCATAGTGGAGATAGGATCCAGTGCCGAGGTGGGTTCGTCCATAAGAATAACCTCCGGCTCGGTGGCCAGGCTTCTGGCTATGCACAGACGCTGCTGCTGCCCTCCCGAAATACCCAGAGCGCTTTTATGAAGGCGATCCTTTACCTCATCCCAGAGAGCGGCGGCCTTGAGGCTCTTTTCGACAACCTCGTCCAGGGCGGCTTTTTTACGAACACCGTGAATTTTTGGCCCGTAAGCCACATTCTCATAAATGGACATGGGAAAGGGATTAGGCTTTTGGAATACCATGCCTACCCTTTTGCGAAGCTCCACCACATCGATGCCTCCGCCCAGTATCTGCTGATTATCCAGTAAAATACTCCCATTAATGTGTACGTTTTCAATTAAATCATTCATCCGGTTCAGCGTTTTAAGGAAGGTGGATTTACCGCAGCCCGAAGGACCGATAAGAGCGGTAATCTCCTCGCTGTATATTTCAACATCAATATTTTTCAGGGCCTGAAAGCTTCCATAATGAAGGTTTAGATCCTGAACCCTTATTTTAACCTGTTTTTCTTTTTGCTCACTTAGCATGAAATAACCCCCTGTTGATTCCGAATTTTATGGTAGTGCATGTCTTTTCTCCTTAACGTGTCTGGCCGCTGCGGTTCATAATACGCCCGGCTGTTCGGTTTGCAAGAAAATTCAGAATGGCGATAATAACAATAAGTATGGTTGCGGTGGCATAGGCGCTGACAAAATCCGCCTCTTCCCGGGCAACCATGTAAAGGTGTACCGAGAGTGTACGGACGCTGCTTGTAAAAAGCTGCTCCACTGCGGGTATACGTGCTACGGAGCCCACTGTAAACACAACCGCCGCCGTTTCTCCAATAACACGCCCCATGCTTAAAATAACCGCGGTTAAAATCCCCGGCAGAGCACTGGGCAGAATAACTCTGCGGATAGTATAAAGCCGTGAAGCACCCATTGCCAGGCTGCCTTCCCGATATCCCGGATTAACGGCCTTCAACGCTTCTTCCGTGGTACGAACAATAAGAGGCAAAATCATTATGCTTAAGGTCAGGGCGCCCGATACAACGGAAAATCCCAGCTTCAGGTTATCTCTGAACAAAATATATCCGAAAAGGCCGTAAATAATGGACGGGATACCCGAAAGGCTTTCAGTTGCAAAACGAATAACACGAATTATTTTTCCCTGGCGTGCGTACTCGGTAAGGTAAATGGCCGCGGATACACCGATTGGCACCGCAATGATAAGGGTACTGAAAATAAGCAGCAGGGTGCCTACAATCATGGGAAAAATACCTGTTTCACCCTTGTAAAGATTGTATTCGCTGGTTATAAACTCAAGGCTTAGTCCACCTACGCCATGGTACAGGATATACCCTATCATCCATACGAGAAAGCCTACAGTGATGAATGAAAAGAGAAATATCAGCGTTTTGAGGGTCAGGTCTTTCAGCTTGCGTCTTTTTTTCACTGCACTTCCTCCTTTCTATTTGTCCGCCGAGCGGTTGACAAGCAAATTAAGTATTAAATTAAGAGCAAGGATAAAGACGAAGAGTACAACCCCTATTCCGAACAAAGCGGAACGGTGAGTTGGGGCGGCATAGGACATATCCTTGGCAATGGTGGCGGTCATAGGACTGACAACGCTTAAAATAGAGTTGGGCATATTGGGTATGTTACCGCATACCATGATGACAGCCATGGTTTCACCAACAGCCCGGCCCATGCCAAGAACTACGGAGGAAAGAATGCCGGATTTGGCCGCGGGAATAAGTACCTTGAATATGGTTTCAATTTTGGATGCCCCAAGAGCCAGGGAGCCTTCCTTAAATTCAACCGGAACAGCCCTCAGAGAGGTTTCAGATATATTAATAATGGTGGGAAGCACCATAACCGCCAGAATAATAATCATGGCAAGAAGCCCTGTTCCTGTGGGGCTGTTGAAATGAACACGGATAAAAGGAACAATTACCGTAAGGCCAAAGAAGCCATAGACCACCGAGGGAGTACCGGCAAGCAGCTCAATACAGGATCTTAATACCGTTGCAAGCTTGCGGGGAGCAATTTCCGCAAGCATGACGGCTGTAAAAATACCGATGGGCACGCCCACGACAATGGCCCCAAGCATACCAATAACCGAAGCCACCAGCATGGGAAAAATACCAAAGCTGGGCTCGGCAGACGTGGGTTTCCACTGAGTACCAAAAATAAATTCGCTCACACCGAATTTTAAAATGGGCGGAACGCCTTCATAAAATATATAAAAGCATATGAGAGCAACGGAGATAACCGTAAGCAGTGCACATGCCACAAAGAGTAGCTCGATGGCTTTTTCCAGCCTTTTGGTCTTTCTTTTGTGTGTCAGACCAAGGGATTCGTTCATAAATGTTCTCCATCCTTTCCTGATTTCCCGGAAAGCTTTCGTATACCCGCCATATTACGACTATACTCTATTTCCCACCGGTCTTTTTGGAGTATGTCCGGGTAAAACCAACGGGTAAAGCCCAAGCGGCGCACCCTAAAAAAGGAGCAACGCCGCCATAACCTCTACCGATCTCAAATGCGACAGGCCTTTAAAAGACCTGCCGCACCCCTTTATCAGGCATTTATTGTCTGTCAACAGGAAGAGCTTCTTTTGCTATAATGGCTTTGCCTTCTTCAGAGTAGATGAAGTCGATGAAGGCGCTGGTGATTTCATTAGGAGTACCCTTGTAGACGATGTTGAAGGGACGCTTCAGGGTGTAGGAGCCGTTTGCAACGTTTTCCTCACTGGGAACCATACCGTCAACTGTAAGCGCTTTTACATTGCTGTCAACAAAGGTGAGGGAGATGTAACCGATAGCATTGGGATTCTGGGAAACAAAGGTTTTAACCTCACCTGTGGAAGCGGCTTCCTGGTCGGCTACAACCTTCTCGGCTACCTTGAAAAGACCTTCAAAGGCTTCACGGGTACCGGATGCGGCGTCACGGGCTACAACCACGATTTGTGCATCAGGACCGCCAACGTCCTTCCAGTTGGTGATTTCCTTGGTATAAATTTTGGCAATCTGATCAGCGGTGAGCTCTGTTACACCATTATCGGGATTGATAACAATGGCTATAGCATCCCATGCTACCTGAAGAGAAGTTAAGCCTTCAACTTTTTCTTCATCCTTAACATTTCTGGAAGCCATACCTATATCTGCATTACCTTCGGCTGCTGCCTTGATGCCAGGGCCGGAACCGTCGAAAATAGGGTCAATCGTTACTTTAAGATTCTTTGCCATGAAGGTGTCGGCCATTTCCTGCATAATCTTCTGCATGGATGTGGATCCCTCGAGAAGAATTTTTCCGGATAACTCTTTTGCTGCATCAGGTGTTGCCGTTGCGGAAGGGCTTGCACTCTGGGAAGGGGTTGCTGTTGGAGAAGGTGTTCCACCTGTACCGGTATTGGTGTTTCCACAACCTGCCATTATTAACATGATGCCTGCCATGGCCGCAAAAAGAACGCGTTTGCTTGATTTTCTCATGATTACTTATTGCTCCTTTCAATTTTGGCTACAGCTTTACTATAGACGGAGTTTATTATGAGAAAATAAAGCAAATGTTAAACCT
>JAFADM010000532.1 GCA_023424865.1 Bacillota bacterium
GTGGTCTGATAAATGGGTACAGCTCTGGAACCCGTAGTCGGATCCGCGCTTTGACCCGCATGAACCTGCAATGTGTCAAATTTTAAAGCCCTTTTTTCACTCATGGCTCTCAATCCCTTTCTTTATAATTCGTTTTTAAAATCAAATGTAATACATCATGGATGACTGACCGTTGAGCTTTTTATAATTTTCAACCAGATTCTCAAGGGTAATGCCGTCGACTACCTGATTAAGAGAATCATTCATTTTTTCCCATACATGAAGCTTAATACAGTATTGAATGGAATTCGGGGAAAGATTGGAATAGGCAGCCTCATCAATAACGGACAAATTTCCTTCAAGCACCCGCAGCACGGATCCAACCGTTATTTCAGAAGGGTCATAAGCCAGTATATATCCCCCCTGAGCGCCTTTAATGCTTTTTACCAGGCCCGCCTTTCTCAGGGTTGCGAAGACCTGTTCCAGGTAATTCATGGAGATGTTCTGCCGCTCCGCTATACTGCCCAGTGCTACATGATCCCCCTTGGCATAAACCGCCAGATCCAACATCGCTCTTAATCCATATCGCCCTTTTGTTGATATTTTCATACAGCCACCTTTATCTTCTCCTAGTATTCCTATATGTTTATTCAAGTATACAGCATAATCCATGATCTGTCAATAGAATTGTGAAACTTTAATGCACGGTTACCCAGTTGCTTGCAGACTCTCAGACCCTCCCGTTCAAGGCTTACGGAGCATTGGCAAACCTGAAAGGACAAATCCGCAAAAGGCTCTCCCCATGCGGAGAAGAGCCTTTTGTCAACAGCCTTGAAGGACATTTTATGTTAATCATGAGCGGACATTTGCAGCCAGGTTTTCATTACGGTTTAGCTATAATATCCTTAATGACCTCACCGGCCATGATAAGTCCGGCAACCGAGGGCACGAAGGAAAGGCTTCCTGGAATTTGATTTCTAATCGTACAGGTACGGGTTGTACCCTTGGGACAAATACATTGGGTACTGCAGCTGTTGGATTCGGTTTCCACCGGCTTTAAGGGCTCTTCCCTGGAATAAACCACCTTAAGGTCCTTTATGTCTCTTGCCTTTAGCTCCCTGCGCATAACTCTGGCCAGCGGGCAGACTGAGGTTTTGTAAATATCCGTTACTTCAAACCGGGTAGGATCCATTTTATTCCCTGCTCCCATGCAGCTAATTATAGGAATACCCTTTTTCTTGGCGTTAACCACCAGATCCACTTTTGCAGTAACCGTATCCACAGCGTCCAGAAGATAGTCGTAATCTTCCCGAACCAGCTCCTCGGCCAGCTCCGGCAAATAGAATTTCTGCAGAGTTTCCACCTCCGCCTGGGGGTTTATTTCCAGGATGCGCTCCTTCATGACTTCAACCTTGGATCTTCCCACAGTTTTCCGGGTGGCGTGGAGCTGGCGGTTGATATTGGTCAGGCATATGCAGTCGTCATCAACGAGAACAAATTTTCCAACACCGGCCCGGACAAGGCCCTCAACCGCATAGGTCCCTACCCCGCCGATACCGAAAACGGCTACCCGGGCATTCTTTAGTTTATTCATTCCTTCTTTTCCTATTAATAATTCCGTACGGGAAAATGCATGCAGCATATAGGACTCCTGTTCTACTTATAGTATTTACATGACAGCACAAGTTTATGACATTTTAAGGATCGAGGCCCTGGCTGAACAACCGAAGGATATCCAACGCCAGTAATATACTTTATTTACGCTCCACAAACGGACGTATTATTTTATCCGACCCTATGTGCAGGGGTTTAGTGAAAACACGTGAATTGGAGCATCTGTCTCCATAGAGCCAACGTTTACAAATTCCGAATTAAGTTAGGCCTTTTTACCGATTGTAAGTATAGCAAAGAACACGTATAATTTCAATGATCCCCTCAATCAGGTTCATTCAGCTACTCATTTAGTTTTCTTGTAAGTTATTTCATTCAGCTACTCATTTGGTTCCTTCCAGTTTGTTTCATTCAGCCACTCATTTGGTTCCTTCTAATTTGTTTCATTCAGCCACTCACAGGTTTACATTTCATAAATTAACAATTTTTTACCCACTCTTTACATGCCTTTCGTTGTTCGCTTCTTCGGCCCATGCTACGATAGCCCCGAAGCACACTCCATTAAATAAGAAAGGAATAAAGAGATGAAAATGCGTGCAAAAAAACCTCTTGCTCTGTTTTTGGCATTCGCTCTGTGCTTTTCCGCAAACCCGCTTAAAACAGCAGCCACGCCTCAGGCCGACAACGTGGTAATCAACCAGGCTTACGGCGGAGGCGGCAACTCGGGCGCCACTTACAAACAGGATTTTATCGAGCTTTACAATCCCACCGCGTCGGACATCTCTCTTGAGGGCTGGTCTGTCCAGTATGCATCAGTAGGAGGAAGCAGCTACCTGATAACTCCCCTTAACGGCACCATTCGCGCCAATGGCTTCTACCTTATTCAGCAGGCCAATGGCGCCGGCGGCACTGTGGATCTTCCCGAGCCTGATGCCCAGGGAAGCGTCAACATGGGCGCAACCGGCTTCAAGATTGCTCTGGTAAGCTCCACCGCCGCCATTTCCGACAAATTCTCTCCAGGCATTATTGATTTTGTGGGTGCAGGCTCTGCCAATCAAAGTGAAGACACCCCCGCCCCTGCCCCGTCCAACACCACCAGTATCGTTCGTGCAGTCACCGGTGTGGACACGGACAGAAACAACGTCGATTTCATCACGGCGGAGCCCAACCCCAGAAATTCCGCCTACGGCGTTCCCGTTTCCGCGGCCGAAGCACCAGAGGCTTCTCCTGCCTCCGGAGCAAAGGTTCTTTCAGGCCAGAAGGTAACCTTTACCTCTGCCACCACCGGAGCCTCCTTTGAGTATGCCTTAACCGATCCGGAAGGCGGCGCAGGCTTCTCCCCCGTTCCCTCCGACGGTATTGAAATGACAGGCAATCCTGGCGACATCATCCAGCTTTATGTAAAAACGGTAAAGCAGGGGCTGGCGGACAGTACCGTACGCCAGTTCACCTACACGGTAAAGGATGCCTCGGAAATAGAGGATCCCATTCCCGACGGTTCTCTTCCCAACGGTGTATTAGACATTAACCAAGCCCTTGAAGCAGCCGATTCCGAAACTGCGGACATCACCGTAGCCGGTCAGCTTGTCTACCGTTTCGGTTATGCCGACACCGTCAACACGGCAATACTTCAGGATGTCATCGACGGCAAAAGCGTCGCCCTTCAGATCTATAACGACGCGCTCACAAGCTTTAATCCCGGCGATATCGTTCAGGTAACCGGCAAGAAGACCACTTACAAGGATGTGCCACAATTACAGAACATATCGGCAAGCTCCCTTCTCACCCCCGCCGCCTCTACCGTTCTTATGACCCCCCGGGTCTTTGATTCCATTTCCGAGCTGCTTGCCTTGAAAGATTCCCTTTTGTCACAAACCGTGCTTCTGAAAAATGTGACTCTGGGCACCTACAGCAGCGGCGGATCAACCCTCATAACCGACAGCTTAGGCGCTACGCTTCCCATTTACAGAGGAGCATCCTTTCCTGATGAGGTGCTAGAGAGAGACACGGTGGATCTATGGGCTGTTCTGTCCAGGTACACCACCACGGATCAACTCCGTGTCGGCCCCCCGTCAGCTAACGGCGGACAAAGCGTCTACCGGGTGGTTGAAGATAAAAGGCCCCCTGTGATAAATCTTCCTTCAACCTTTCTAAAGGCTGTTCCAGGGGAGTCTTACACTCTTTCCGCAGAGGTAAGGGACAACAAGGGTGTGGCTTCTGCCGTACTTAACTATACCATCAGCGGAACAGGCAAAACCGCCCCCATGACCCTGGGAACCCTGGGAAAATACGAGTATGTCATTCCCGGCAGTGAAATAACTCCCGACGCATCCCAGATTACCTTCACCATTACGGCAACGGATGTTACCGGGCTTACAGCCACCTCAACCCCGGCAGCAATCGAAGTTGAACTCGGGCCCCGGATTACCTCCGTAAAGCCCGCAGCCGGCAGCACGACCGGTGAGGACAAGCGTCCCGGTATTGCCGCAACGGTTGAAAACGGCGGCGAATTCACAGCCGCCCTTACCCTTGCCGACAAAAACGGGGACAAGCTTTTACTTGAAGAACCTATGACAGTTTCAGGTTCCCTGGCATCCTATGACTTCTCCTCGGATCTTGCCGACGGCCGATATACCGCCAAGGTAACCGTAACCCGCTCCGACAGCGCCAAAATCAGCCATACCTGGTCCTTTACCGTAGGCGAGTCCAGCCTTAAGGCCTATTTTGGACAGCTCCACTCCCATACCGCCGAATATTCCGACGGTTCAGGCACCCTGGCGGACGGACTTAACTACATAAAAAACATTCCGGACACAGACAATGTTCAGTTTGTCGCTTTCACTGATCATTCCAATTACTTTGACACCACCTCGGCAGCCAACCCGGAAGGGGCTCTCGGCGACCTTTCCCTTGCAACCGCTGAAAGCAAAAGCAAATGGACCAAGTACACCGGTGACATGAGAAGCTTCAACGACCAAGCCAACGGCGTTCTGGCGGTTCCAGGCTTTGAAATGACCTGGTCCGGAGGCCCCGGACATATAAACACCTTCAATACCGAGGGTATTGTCAGCCGCAACAACAATACTCTAAACAACAAGTCCGGCGACGCGGGGCTTAAGGCCTATTACAGCCTGCTTAAGCAAAATCCGGAGAGTGTGTCCCAGTTCAATCATCCCGGAACCACCTTCGGAACCTTTGCCGACTTTGCTTATCTGGATCCTGCCATAGACGAGCTCATGCCCCTTATCGAGGTGGGCAACGGCGAAGGGGCTGTGGGCAGCAGCGGCTACTTCCCTTCCTATGATTATTATGTCCAGGCTCTGGACAGAGGCTGGCACGTGGCTCCCACCAACAATCAGGACAACCACAAGGGACAGTGGGGAAATTCCAATACTGCCCGCACGGTTATTCTCACTGAGGATTTTTCCGAGGAAGGCCTCCTTCAGGGCATGCGGGACCGTTCCCTCTATGCCACCGAGGATAAAAACCTGAGCATCAGCTTTACGGTTA
>JAFADM010000504.1 GCA_023424865.1 Bacillota bacterium
TTATCGAGCACAATTTAAGACTGGTTGCACATGTCGCAAGAAAGTATTCCGCTTGCGCATCCGAGTCCGACGATTATATTTCAATCGGAACCATTGGCCTTATTAAAGCCGTTTCCAGCTATGATCCTTCAAAAGGCATTCGTCTTGCAACCTACGCAGCGCGTTGTATTGAAAATGAAATTCTTATGTATTTAAGAGCCTCCAAAAAGCTTCAAAATGAAGTATCTCTCAATGAACCACTTGGGACGGATCGTGAGGGCAACGAAATTGCTCTCATTGATATTCTCGGCAGTGAAGATGAAGAAGTGGACGAAAAGGTGGATCTTACCCAACGGATTAAACGTCTTTACCAGCTCATCAAATGTACTCTGGAAGGACGGGAGCAAACCATTATCCGCCTGCGGTACGGCCTCTGCGGCGGAGGGGGAAAAACCCAGAGGGAGGTCGCTGAAAATTTAGGCATTTCTCGCTCCTATGTTTCAAGAATCGAAAAGAAGGCCCTCACCAAGCTGTATGAGGGGTTGAAATAGGTTACTCGTAATTTCTTACCAGAGTTTTAATAAGCGGGATGATTCGCACAAAGCTTCCAATGCTGAAGCTTTGTGCGTTTTTGACTTCTAAAGCCTTTTATATCCTTTAGCATCCTCTCGCTGCTGGGCTAACTGCCGCTTACCTTAGAGCCCATTATAGAGTTTGAATATAAAGCCGAAGTATTAATTGAAATAAAACATCCTATTATGTTGAATATTGTCGAATTATGCGGTATAATTTTCCTATATTTAACATCATAAGCCATTTAATAAGAAATCATAAAAAACTGGAATGCCGGGAGGGTACGAATTTGATGGATACAAAGTTACAAATGCAAGCGTTTAAACAGATAGTATCTGTAATGAAGCAGCTGCTTCAGGAGGAAATGGATGTGGCAGTCTATTTAACCGACAGAGAAAAATGTATTGATTACTATCCGGGAAAAACAATTGATGCGGGAGTAAAAAGCGGCGATCCCATTCGGGAGGACGAGCCTATCTACGGTGTAATACATAACAGGGTTTCTATGAATGATACTGTGCCTAAAGAAGTATTCGGCGTTACTTTTCAAGGAATAGGCAGACCAATCCTTGACGAAGATGGAAATGTCGTCGGCGCTTTGGCTATCGCCAGAAGTATTGAAAAGGAAGTCATGATCTCGGAAGCTTCTGACACGATATTCTCGTCTCTTGAAGAAATCAATGCCAGCATACAGGAAATATCATCCAAATCCCTTAACCTATCCAATTATTTAACCAGCATCCTTCAGCTTTCCGAAAAAACGGATGCTACAATAAAGCAGGCCGGCTCTATAATAAGCGGAATTCAATCCATCTCCTCCCAATCAAATCTTCTTGCATTAAACGCCGCGATTGAGGCGGCACGAGTTGGTGAGGCAGGAAAAGGCTTTGCGGTTGTGTCAAATGAAATGCGTAAGCTTTCTGAAATGAGCAACAAATCGGTTGCCGAGGTTTCAAAAATGCTAAATGAAATGACACAGTCCATTGCAAGCATTTCAAAAGAGATTACCAAAATTACAGAGGATTCCAAATCTCAGTTTGAAACAACCTCTCAGCTTACAACCGCCATAGAGGAAGTAACTTTGTCATCGGAGAATTTGGTTAATCTCTCAAAAAACTGAACCCCCTGTCCTTTCATAAGCATTCACTAAACAGATTTAAAAAAAGAATGCACTCTATGGCAAGGGGGCGGAGCAAATACAAAAATACCTACGCAAAAGCCCTTACCGGATTGGCAAGGGCTTTTAGGATGATTTAATTCCTTGGGGTATCCCCGCTGTCGGTCTGCTCCTGACTCGGACTGCTTCTGCTTTTAAGCTTGAAGTTCTTTTCAATGATGTTTTTGAAGCTGTCGGCTTTCATAATACCTTCAATCAGGTATTTCAGTATGACAATTGAAAGTGGCCCCAAAAACATACCTAATACGCCAAAGAGCTGTAGGCCCACATACATTCCAAACAGGGTAAACAGCGGGTGAACGCCTATCTGTTGTCCCACAATCCGCGGCTCCACCAGCTGCCTGACAAAAAGGCAGATGACATAAAGGAGAATAAGAGAAAGCCCTGTTTTAGTGTTTCCTCCCACCAGGGAGAAAATAGCCCAGGGAATGAGTACCGATCCCGTTCCCAAAACAGGCAGCAGATCCACCAGCGCAATGATCACCGCTATTAATAAAGCGTTCTCTACACCGATGATTAACATACCTACGAGCATTTCGGAGAAGGTGATGAGCAGAAGGATAAACTGTGCCTTTATCCATCCAAAAAGAGCCACGAAAATATTCTGAGCAATGCCGCGGCTGTTTTTCATCCAGGTAGATGGAATCTGACGCTCAAGAAAGCGCAGAATGGCCATTTTATCACTGGACATAAAGTAGGTGGCCACCAGGGTCACAAGAATAAAAATAAGGACCTGAGGCAGAGACATAACTGAATAGACCGTATTTTGAGCAAAATTATAAAAAGGCTTCAACAAATTCTGAAGGTTATTGGTAAGCTGATCCGTCTGGATATAGATGATCTCGGTTATCTTATCGGGAAGCTGAATATAAATGCCGTTAAAGCGTTCGGCAATATCATTAAAGAAGTCGGTAAGCTTATCGACATTGAGCTCCAGACTAAGATAAAAGTTCTTTATTTCAAGTACAAGCCTTGAGATAATAAAGATAAGAAGCGACACCACCGCTCCCAAAACAACCAGAATGGAAA
>JAFADM010000426.1 GCA_023424865.1 Bacillota bacterium
CCCAGCATCATCCCCTTGACGAAATACTTCTGCAGGAACGGATAAACCATCAGAATGGGAATGACGCTGACGATGATAGCGGCCATTTTGACGCTTTCCGGAGAGTGATCCAGCTCAATGAGCCCCTCCTGCCCCGAAAGCGTGCCTCCCCGCAGCATTCCGTTTAGGGCCACCTGTAAAACCTGCTTTTCAAAGCTGTTGATATAAATAACGCCTGACAGGTACTCATTCCACTTTCCAACGGCGTACATGAGTCCCACGGAGGCGGTGACAGCGCCTGAGAGGGGCAGGACGATTCGAAACAGGGTATAGAATTCCCCCGCTCCGTCCATTTTGGCCGATTCAATGAGCTCTGCCGGGATGCCCTTGAAGAATTTAATCATTATGAGCATGTAGTACACGCTGACAGCCCCCGGGAGCATGAGCGCCCACAGGGTGTCCACCATATGAAGCTGCTTCACCACAAGATAGGTGGGAATGGTGCCTCCGCTGAACAGCATGGTAAAAAAGAAAAGCGCAAAAATGCCCTTTCTGCCCACCAGCCTGTCCTTGGACAGGGGATAGGCGCAGCCTATTGTAAGGGCCATACTTATAAGCGTCCCAAAAAGGGTAATAATGATGGTATTTTTATATCCAATGTAAATAAAGGGCTGGGTCAGCACATATTTGTAGGTAACCACGGAAAAATGCTCCGGGTAAAGATTGATGCTTCTTACGGAGGCAAAATTGGGATCATTCAGAGAAAACATAAGGACATACCAGAAGGGATATAGCATAAGAATTCCCAATATCACAAAGAAAGTATAGTTGAAGAAGGAAAAGATTTTTTCACCCCTGCTTCTGAACATATTAAATGACCCCCTCCTCGCCAAACAGCTTGCTTACCCATTGGGCCAGAGATATTAATATGAGGGCAATAACGGAATTAAAGAGGCCCACTGCCGTTGCAAAGCTGTAATTTCCTTTTTGCAAACCGTATTTGAAAACAAAGGTATCAAAGATTTCACTGACCTCCCGCACTGCCGAGTTCTGCATAACCAGGATTTGCTCAAAGCCCGCGTTCATGAGTCCCCCGATTCTCAGGATCAGCAGCATCACAATAACATTGCTGATGGAGGGCAGGGTGATGCTCCATATTTGTCTTAGCTTGCCCGCGCCGTCCATAATGGCCGCTTCATACAGGGACGGTGATATTTGGGTCAGGGCGGCCAGATAGATAATCGTTCCCCAGCCCACCTCCTTCCATATGTCCGATATGACCAGGATGCTCCGGAAATAGGACTGGGTGGCCAGGATGTTCACCGGTTCGATGTTGAACACCTCAAAAATAATTCCGGGAAGGCCGTATTGGGGTGAGAGGATAGCCAGGATGATGCCGGAAAGGACAACCCAGGATATAAAATGAGGCAGGTAGAGGACGGTTTGAACAACCTTTTTAAATTTCCGGCTGTACAGCTCGTTTAATAAAAGGGCAAGAAGGATGGGAGCCGGAAAGCCGAAGATGATCTTGTAAAGACTGATGAGAATGGTATTCCGAAAGATATTCCAGAAATCAGGGGAATCAAATACCCGGCGGAAATTCTCCAGCCCCACCCAGTCGCTCTGCCAGATGCCCCTGAAAATGTCGAAATCCTTAAAGGCTATGACAATGCCGTACATCGGCAGATATTTAAAAAGAATGAAATAAATAAAGCCGGGAAGCAGCATGAGATAAAGGGCCCGATCGTTAATCATCATCTGGAGGGTTCTATTCCGCAATACCACAGGTCTGCTTTTTATTTTTCCGGTTGTTTTTAAAATTTCCATGATGCTTACCTCCTTGTCATGGCAGGTATCAAAAGCTCGGGGGCATCGAGCCCCCTCCTTTTTAGCCAGATTTGCTTCGCAAATGGCTACCAAAAAGAAGGGGTCTGATCCGTAATGTCCGTTCAGACCCTCAATGAACAAAGGCTGTCGCTTTTCAGGGCTTATCGGCCTGCTTTTCGCTTCTGATAGGCTTCATTATAGGCTTGGGTCAGAGCTTCGCCGCCGCGCTTGTTCCACTCGGCCACAAAGGCGTTGAACATTTCATCAATGGGTCCCTCGGCGGTTATCATTTCGCTGAATTTCACGCTTGCAAAGCCATCCAGCTCGGACAGCTTGGTATCGCCTTCAATAAAGATGCCGTCCACGGGGCTGGGATAGCTGATGGAAACGGCGTATTCCCTAATCTCCTGGAATTGGAGGGAGGTGTGCTTGTAGAGCTGGTTAAAGGTCAGCCTGAATTGGTCCACACCGCGTTTTTTCATATCTTCATCTGTGATTAGCCGGGTCACCATACCGTTTTCAAGGGTATAGTCGGTGCCCTCCTCGCCGTAATTGACAAGCATGTTGCCTTCCTCGGAGGCCAGATAATCCAAAAGCCGTATGGCCGCGTCGGCATGCTTGCTCTCCTTGAGCACCGCCGTCTTCTGCCAGCCGCGCTGGGTAAGGGTACGGAAGCCGATGGCCCTGTCGGTGCCTTTAAGGATAGTGCCCTGGACAAATTCCGCTTCGGGATTGTGCTGCTTCATAGGCTCATAGTAATTGTTGATATTGTTGGGATCCAGTATAAACGTCCGGTAAACAGGGGCTCCGATGATGCCCTGTATCAGCTTCTCCTTAAACCGGCTTGAATTATCGGTAAGGAATTCCATGTCGATGGCCTTGTTTTTATAGAGCCGGTTTAAAACCTTCAAGGCTTCCAGGGCGCCCGGGGTAACCGAACCGTTCATAATCCGGCCGTCCCACTCCACCCAGTAATTAGGAAGGGTTCCGAAAGCGCCGAAAACATGATCCCAGGAGGCCAGATCAAAGCCGTTGGCCAGGGTAAACCCACCAAGAGCGTAGGTATCCTTTTTGCCGTTGCCGTCGGGATCGTTATTGGAAAAAGCCTCGGCAACCGTAATAAACTCGTCGATGGTGGAGGGTACCTTAAGGCCCAGATTGTCAAGCCAGTCCTTGCGGTAAAGGGGGATATTGTCAATGATGCTTCCCTTGATGGGAGCGGCGTAAATATGTCCGTCCTCATGCCTCATGGCATCCCATGTGCCGTCGTTTCCAAAGGCCTGAAGATTGGGAGCCTTATCAAAATACTCATCCAGGGCAAGGAGCACGCCCGAGCGGCTGTATTTCCACTCCGTGTCGTCAAGCCCGAACTGGATGATATCCGGCCTATCGCCGGAGGCCAGCATAATATTAAGCTTATTTTCCAGATCTCCGCCTGCGATGGCGGTAATTTTCAGCCTGGTATTGGTCCTCTCCTGAATCAGTTGGGTTAGCGGATTATCATAGCCCACGCCTGCCCACCTTTCGTACATGACAATACTTAATTCTGTGGGAGGCTCGGGAGTGGGCTCGGGGGTTGCCGTTTGGGTATTGGTGGATGTGGGCGCCGATGGGGTGGGTTCGCCAGGGCCGACGGTCGTCTGTCCGCAGCCCGAAAGCAGGAGCAGGCCCGCCAGAGCGGTACAAGTCCATTGGAGCATCAGCTTTTTCGTTCTCATAGATATATCCTCCTCAAATTCTAATGCTGCCAAACGTTTGGATGCTTATTAACGCGTTACGAATCCAGTATAAGGCCGGGCTTTAAAGGCGGTAAACCTTCACTTTCTCTGATGATTGTTAAAATCACTTATTTCCTCTGCTGTTTTTCTACTCTTTTTATACCTTTCTACGAATACTCTGTTCCCGCTTTTTATTTAATCAGTTCTTATCCAGAACAAGGTTGCGCCTGTATTCCACGGGCGTCATCCGATAGGCTTTTTTAAAAAAGCGGATAAAGCTCTGAACATTATTGTAGCCAATAGCCCGGGCCACCTCCTGTATCCGGACATCCCCTTCCCTCAGCATCTCCTGTGCCGCATCCATCCTTATCTGAGTGAGATATTCGATTATGGTGATGCCCGTTTCCTCCTTAAAGACCGTGCTGAGGTAATTGGGACTCAAATAAACGGTCACGGCAATGTCCCTTACAGAAAGATCCTCACTGTACCGGAGCCGTATCAACTCCTTAATTTTTTCAGTCAGCTCCCTGTGCTGCTTCTTTTTTATATCCGCCGCAGCCTCTGCGCATTTGCTCAGGAAGTCCTCCAAAAACAGCTCCAGCTCATCCAGCGTTTCAGCCTCCTGGATACCGTTCCACAGCGCCATCCACTCCAGCTGGGGCTCCACTCTTCCCAACGCCTCCGCCAGCGATTCTCTGAGGCCCGAGCTCAACTGGAAGGCCGCATACTTTATGTAGGTGATGGCAGGGAATTCCCCGGCTGCAGTGCGGATAAACTTATTGAGCACCGTCAGGGCCTTTTGCGGATTCTGAGCCCGTATACAGTCCAGAATCTCATCCTGGAGACGCTTTCGGTCTATCTCCCCGTTAAGCTTTCCCTGGTGAATGTCCTCCATGGAAATCACCCGGTTCTTTCCGGTAAAAAACCTGCTGCCCATGAGCTGCAAAGCCTCCTGGTAAGCCCGGCTCAATTCATTGAGGCCTTGGCGGGCACCGCTTAAGGAAATGGTAACCCTG
Source organism: Bacillota bacterium (assembly GCA_023424865.1). Next base: position 4,541 of record JAFADM010000426.1, read on the forward strand.
GCAGCCATCGAATCCAGGATGCTTTTAAGCTCTTCAAAAGCCGCTCTTATCTCTCTGTCATCATTGTCCGTGTTGACGATAACTGCCATCTGATGCCCGTCTATGGGCGATACCAGGCAGGTTTGGGCATGCTGGTTCATAAGCGTCTCCACTTCTGTGTCCAGTGAGCTGTTTACCTGGCTTTCAAAGTTCAGTACGGCAACGACAAAGCGCTTTCCGGTAAACCTTATATCAAGAAGCTCCGTAATACTGTCCCATTTGGCCGGATCCCATATGTTGCCGTTTAAAAGCTCCCTTACCGAATGCTGTTTTATGTAAGGATAAGCTTTTTCATAGCAGGATTGAAGAATATCCTTTTCATTCATCAAACGGCTGAATGCCGCACCAATAACAGAATATTCATCCCATCCCTTGCGAAGGGGATAGCGGGATCGGCCATTCACCTGGGTCACGAGGCTGCCCAGGGGCCTATAAAGCGAAATAGAAAAGAACACCGCCATTGCCAGTGCCAGAGCCAGAGCGACAAGGATGGTTGTTCGAATGACATTGTTAAGAAGCTCAACCGTCCCCACAACCTTGGAATAGGGCTTTACATAAGCAAAGGTCCAGCCAAGCTTCCCGGAATAGGTTTTGCTGCAATAATACTCCTCCCTGCTTATAAATAGCTTCTCCTCCCCGCTGTTAAAGCTATTTACCCTTTTAATAAGCTCAACGCTGGGATTCATTCCGGTTTGATTAAAAATAAGGGAGCTGCTCTCATTAAATACCAGCAAATCCATTTTATATGGATTTTCCACGGATTGAAGCTTTTCGGAAAAGCTTAAGTAGTCCACATTAATAAGCAGATCGATACGATCCCCGCTGGTAAAGTCATTAAGGGAGCGAACAAAGGTAATCACCCTTCTGCCGCCCTCCACCCCCCAGCTGAACGTGACCTTCCGAGGTGCAAGGCCGTAAAGGCTGCCTAAGGTGTATTCCGTGAGGGCTTCCTTATCGTAGAAGGCTTCGGGAGAATATTTGGCATCGGAAAGGATATAGCTTTTATTCCGGTTAATGAGGTAAATGGACGCGATGCTGCGGTTGGCTGCCAAAAGATTATTAAAAGAGCGTATAACGCCGGACATGGCAATATGAAGATCCGTTTCATTTTTGAATGGGCCCATCAGGGCTTTGTACTGAGCGCCTGCGATAATCTGATCCATCAGGCTGTTGATTTCGGAAACCTGCTGTTCGACGGAGGCTTTCTTCTCTTCGAGAAAATTACTGCTTGATAAATCGACCTGGCGTAGAATATGCTGCGTGCTGTGGCGTATGGCTAGGGCTCCGATGGCAAAGCTAGGAAGAATGACTGCTGCTAGAAACATAACCAATATTTTACACAAGACCTTTCTTTTCATCAAAGTCATGCCGGACAGCCTCCCTGATTTTATTTTATGATTTACAGCCTTCCTATTTCACATATCGGGAATTTTATACAAACTGCACACATTACCAGCCCCTCCATTAATAGAATTTGTTTATTATAGTATAAACAGTATATCTCTTTACCCAACCTCCGGCAAATAGTCACATTCTCCGATTATGTAAAAAAACATGGACGGATGCTATAATAAAAAGCGGGTACCGGGATAAACCTCCTGCTGCCCTAACAATAGTCCGTAAGTCCGGAGGTATAAATATGAGCACTGATGGTGCAAGAATGTCCAAGCCCCATTGGGAGCCTGTTCTGCCAGGCATTTGGCGTGCAAGGCTGGGAGAGCCCGAGGAGCTGACCCCTGTTTCCTTAAGGCGTAAAGGACCGGATGTGGAGGGTTTGAATCATCTGCCCCAGGGACCGGCCCCCTTTGAAGCCCAAGACATTGTTTTTAACACCCACCTGGGAGGCTGTGTGGCAGAGCTCCCTCTGAAAGCCGGTGAAGATGTATACGGCTTTGGTCTTCAGCTTAAATCCTTTGTCCAGACCTCAAAAAAGAAGCAAATCAGGCCCAATGCGGATCCAAAGGCTGATTCGGGAGACAGCCACGCCCCTGTTCCCTTCTATGTAACCACCGGCGGCTACGGTCTTTTGGTGGATACAGCCCGCTATGCCACCTTCTACTGCGGCAGCTCCAAAAAGAAAAATCCCGACTACCGCAAGGCGCCGGCAAGAAGGGAGCATATCGTCACTTCGGAAGCCGATCTCTATGACGCGGTGCGGGAAGCGGCCGACAAAACCATGCTCATCGAGATCCCCGCCGCCCGTGGAGTGGATCTTTACTGCTTTGCAGGGCCGGATATGCTTACCGCTGTAAGAAGATACAACCTTTTTTCGGGAAGCGGCTGCCTGCCTCCGCCCTGGGGCCTTGGCATATGGTACCGCACCTATGCCAAATTCGCACTTGATCAGGTTTTGGATTTGGCTTCGGAGCTTCGTAAGGAGCATATCCCCTGCGATGTGCTGGGGCTGGAGCCGGGCTGGCAGAGTCATTCCTATTCCTGCTCCTTCAAATGGGACGAGGAGCGGGGCAAGGGTCATGAAACCTTTGTTAAAAAAACAGCACAGGACGGCTACCATATAAATTTATGGGAGCATGCCTTTGTTCACCCCACGGCACCCTTTTATGAAGAAATAAAGGATTTGTGCCCGGATTGGGAAGTGTGGGGCGGAGTTATTCCCGACTTTGCCGATAAGGAGGCTGAGGCCATTTTCAAGGAATGGCACCGCAAGGAGCTTGTGGACAAGGGCATTTCCGGCTTCAAGCTGGATGAATGCGACGGCTCCGACTTCACAGGCGGCTGGTCCTTTCCCAACAGCACCCGTTTTGCCTCGGGCCTCGACGGAGAGCAAATGCATTCCCTTTTCGGCTTGCTTTACCAGGACGCCATTAACTCCCTCTATGAAGAAAAGAACCTGCGCACCTACAACGCGGTGAGAAATTCCCATGCCCTTGCCGCACCCTATCCTTTCGTACTCTACAGTGATCTTTACGAGCACAGGGATTTCATCCGTGGTGTGGTCAACATGGGCTTCAGCGGCCTTCTGTGGACACCCGAGGTTCGCCATGCCGAAAGCCCGGAGGATCTAATACGCCGCATTCAGACCCTGATTTTCTCTCCTTTGGTGATGATTAACGCCTGGTATATACCGCTGCCGCCCTGGAAGCAGCTTAACAGAGAGCTTAATGGGCTTGGAGAGGTTATGGAAGGTCATGAGGTCCTTACCGCCGCAGTGCGAAAGCTTTTTGAAGTGCGCATGAGCCTCATCCCCTATCTCTATTCCGCCTTTTGGGCTTACAAAAAGGAAGGCCGGCCTCCCTTCCGAGCCCTTGTCATGGACTACCCCGAAGACAGGGAGGTAAGAACCCTGCAGGAAACCTTTTTAATGGGGGATTCCCTCCTGGTTCATCCCCTGACGGAGGGTGAAAAATCTAAGACCGTTTACCTGCCTGGCGGCGCCTGGTACTGCTTCTGGACCGGAAAACGCTATGAGGCGGGCTATCACACCCTTGAAGCCGGGCCGGATTATATTCCTGTTTTTGTAAAGGAAGGCTCCCTGCTTCCTTATGCCGAACCGGTGGAATATGTAACGGAGAATACCCTGTTTCAGATTACTGCAAGGATTTATGGCAAGGCTCCCGCTTCAGCTGTCCTCTTTGAGGACGACGGGGTTACCATGGACTATGAAAAAGGAGTCTATAACACGGTAAGCCTAAGCTATGACGGCGATAAAGCCGTTCTCACCCGAAGCGGCAGCTTCACCAAAAAGCGCTATGAGCTGGCCGGCTGGAAGGTTATCGATTAAGGGCACAGTCAAACCGCTGGGGGGCATCGCCCCCTTCTCTTTTAACCGGCTTTGCTTACGCTAAGAGCTGCCAAAAGCGGTGCCATCCCTGGAATCGGGATGGCGCCGCTTCATTGCCTTATGACTTTTTATTCATCGGCCAGCTCGTAATTGATACAGATGGGATACCCACCCTCTTCATCCATCTGCAGGGTGGCTTCAATATCATACAGCTGCTTTAAGTTTTCTTTCGTCACAACCTGGGCAGGCTGCCCGGCAAAAATAACCCTTCCGTCCTTCATGCCTATGATGTTATCCGCGAATTTAATGGCATTATTAAGCTCATGCATCACAATTAATACGGTAACTCCCGTATTCCTGTTAAGCTTCTTAAGAAGCGTTAGTATTTCAAGCTGATTGGCCATATCCAGATAGGTGGTGGGTTCGTCCAGCACAAGAATATCCGTTTTTTGGGCAAGGGCCATGGCTATCCAAACGCGCTGCCGCTGCCCGCCGGAAAGCTCCGCTACCACCCGGTCGGCAAAGGCATAGACAGAGGTGGACTTCATCGCCCAGTCGATAATCTCCAGATCATCCTTTTTAAGCCCGCCCATTGGGGTCTGATAGGGATACCTTCCGTAAGCAATAAGCTCCCGGACTAGAAGCCCGTCCGGTACAAGAGGTGACTGGGGCAGTACGGCCATGCGCCGTGCAACAGCCTTGGGCGCTTGATTGCGGATGGTTTCACCGTTTAACAGAACCTCGCCTTTCCGGGGAGCAAGAATCCGTCCGATGGTTTTAAGCAGGGTGGATTTGCCGCAGCCGTTGGGGCCGATGATAATGGTCATCCTCCCGGCCGGTATGGCCAGATCCAGCCTGGGTATGATGATGTTGTCGTCATAGGATACCTGCAATTCACGCAGTTCAATAGCTTGCCGTTTCATAGCACCTTACGTCTCCTTGAACAAAAGATAAACAAAATAGGGTACGCCAATGAGGGACAAAAGGATTCCCACCGGAATTTCCACAGGAGAAAACAAATTCCGGGACAAAGTATCCGCCAATATCACAAGGCAGGCGCTTATGACAGCTGCCGCAGGGAGCTTCCGGCGGTGAACCGGCCCCACCAGCCTTTGCGCAATGTGAGGCCCTATAAGTCCAACGAAGGCAATATTGCCTGCTACGGCAACGGATGCGGAGCCTAGCACCACCGCCAGCAGCAAAAACTTTTTCCGTTCCTTTTCAACGGGCACGCCCAGGCCGGTTGCCAGCTCATCACCCAGGCTTAAAACGTCCAGGGTTTTACTTTTATACATTAAAGCACCAAACGCCGCCAGCGTCACGGGAGCTATTAAAGCCAGATACAAAAAGCCGGTTCCCCACAGGCTTCCGTTTGTCCAGGCCAGGGCCTGATTGTAGTTTCCCTTGCTCATGGAAAGCTGGAAAAGAACGACAACGGAGCTTATGGCAATATTAATTCCCACGCCGACCAGCACAAAGCGGTTTTTACCCACACTGCCCTTTTTATTTGCTAAAGCATAGATAAGCCCCGCGGCGGCAAACGCGCCAATTAGGGATATCAGAGGGGTCAGAAGCAGCGTCCCCACCCCCAGCGCACTGTAATAAGCCGAGCTGCGCATGGAAATAAAGAGTACCACCGCCAGGGTTGCCCCCGCGTTTATGCCAATGATGCCGGGCTCTGCCAGGGGGTTGTGAGTAACACCCTGTATGGCGCACCCTGATGCCGATAAGGCAATGCCTATGAACAGGGAAACTAAAATCCGGGGCATGCGTATCCCCCAAATAGCCAGGTTTTCACTGGGGGTGCCTCCATAAAAAAGAGTTTTGACGATCCGCTCCCCACTCATTGTATAGGAGCCGTACATAAGGGCAAACAGGCTTATTCCAAGCAGAAGAAGAATGCAAACCGGCATAACGGCGCTCTTGCGTTTTTTCATGCTTTTTCCCTCCTTACCATTGAGATAAAGATGGGGATGCCCATTAACGCGCTAAACAGCCCTATGGGTGTTTCATAAGGCATGTTGATAAGCTTTGCGGCCACATCCGCCCATACGAGCAGCGCGGCCCCGCACAGAAACGAAAAGGGGATAAGCCGGCGGTAATCCGTTCCCAATAGCTTTCGAAGGATATGGGGAACAATGAGCCCCACAAAGGCGATATTGCCCGCTGTCGCGACGCATACCGCACACATGGGTATAAGAATGCCCACTGCCTGTATCCGCACCCGTGTAGGCTTAACGCCCAGCCCAACGGCTGCATCCTCGCCAAGGCTGATAATATTTATCTTTTTTGACAGCGTTAAGGCATATGCCGCACAAACGCCTCCAACAGCCAGAAGCAGCCACACATATTTCCAGGTGGCCGTGCGGAAGCCTCCTGACAGCCAAAACGCCAGCTCCTGGGAGCGGTTGCCCAAAAGAGCCACAATGGACGCCAGGGAAAGGAAAAACGTACTGATTGCCGTACCTGCCATTAATAGCCGGGATAAGCTCATATTGCGGGCGCTCCTCATGCTGAAAAGCAAAACCAGCAAACCGCTTAAAAACGCGCCGATGAGGGCGGCAAGGGTATTCCCTAAAAGGCCGTAAAAGGACATATTGACCGTTGCAATCGCAACGGCCAAAGTGGCCCCCTGAGTAACCCCCATGATGGAAGGCTCCGCAATGGGATTTCGGGTGATACCCTGCATTATGGCTCCGGCCATGGCCAACAGCCCGCCCACCATGGCTGAGCTTAAGGCCCGGGGCAGCCTGGAATCCCTGACGAGCATGGCATCAAGGCTCTCGTCATACTTAAAAAGGCTGTTCCATACCGTTTGCATGGAAAGGGGCTTCGCCCCAAGACAAGTGGCAGCCAGCAAGCCGGCTGCCATTATAAGGCACGCAAAGGTCAGAACAAGGACCATTTGCTTTCTCATTTTGCTGTCTGCTCCAACAGGGTACCGATTTCATCCAGGAAAAGATCCCTTCCGATGCTGCTGTAAACCTGATTAAAATACGGGCTGGAGGGAAGCTCCACCACATTCCCGGCAATTACGGCAGGAAGCTTGTTCCATATGGCGTTTTCCTTTAAAGCAGTCAGATCCTCTTCCTGAGCCAGAACAATAATATAATCCGCATCAATGGCAGCTAAGCCCTCATAGGTTATGACAGGCAGGCTCACATTTTCCTGCTGGGGCATTCCGTCTGGCTTCTTAAGGCCCATATCCGTGTATAAAAGGCTGCCCACGCCTGCCGCATCGAACACGTAAAGCTGTCCGCCGCTGGCCAGGAAGGAAAGATAGCTTGTGTCCTCGCCATATTGAGCCTGAAGCTGCTTGCCGGCCGCAGCCGCTTTTTCGTGGTATTTGTCGAGCCACGCCTGTGCTTCCCCGGTCTTGTTAAAAATCTTGGCTACGGTCATAAGGTCTTCCTCCCAGTCGATCTGAGCAAGCTCAATCATCACTGTAGGGGCAATTTCCTTAAGCTGATCGTACATTTTCTCCTGCCGAGTAGAAAGGATAATAAGATCCGGCTCCAGAGGCAGAATATTCTCAATATCCATGGTATCCTGATAGCTGAAGCCAACTATCTTAGCGTCTGCCAGCACATCCTCCAGGAAGGAGGGAAGCCTGGTGTAATCATAGGCGTCGGAGTTTGCCGTTCCGACCACCGAGTAGCCGAGGATATGTAAAACATCGCTGTTGCCGCTAAGATCCACAACCTTTTGGGGATTTGCGGGAATTTCCACTTCTCCCTTAACATCCTGAACCGTTATGGTTTCTTTTTCAGAACCGGTTTCAGGGCTTGGCGTATTCTCATTGCCGCCGTTTGCATTGCTTGTGGCAGCGGGGGTGGTTGCGGCAGGTGTTGCGGACGGCTGTGAGCCGCATCCCGCGAAAGCTCCAATAAATATCAGAAGCGCAGCGCCTATAAGCATCCTTCTTTTAAAGTTCTTTACCATTTACATGTAACCTCCGAATAGTATATAATTCGTTATATGTTAGCGCAGCCTAACTAGGCAAATTGATTATACTAACATTTTTCCGAATACGCAACGTGCGCACCTGAATTAATAATTTTAACATCCTTCATGATAAATTCTCAATTCAGCATCAGGGCGAATTAAGCTTTACCCACAAAACTCAGCTCCCCCCTGCCCGCGTTTTATTTTCCGGATTACGATTTTTGTACCCTATAGCTGAGAAATGCCAATAAAAATAAGTTTTTTAATCGGCGCTTACGGGCACAGCCCGCTTCGGAATGAAGGAGAGGACATGAATAAGACCCCTGGAACACGTTTTCGCGACAATATCAGAAAGCAGCTGTCCTTTTCTCCGGAACAGCATAAGGAATTTACCCTTTACCGGAATAAAAACCGGCCTGAGCTGGGGTACAGCCTTCAATATGAAAGGCCGGGCTATTACTCCCTGGGAATTGGAGATTATACCATCCCCCAAGATTTTTCACTGCCCTTTGCCCATGACCTCACATTTATGCGCTTCGGAATGTTTTATGCTGGGCAAACAGAATACCAGCTGGAGAACAAGCCGGTTTCCTTCACCACACCGTCCTCCTTTTTCGTTATTGAAAGCAGCCTTCAGGGTGTTCAGCGGTGGCGAAAAGGCCAGCATTACCACGGCGTGGAGATTTCAATCTACATGCCCTATTTTACAGATATTGTAATACCCCTTTACCCTGATGGGGCTTTAATGGATAAGTTTGAACGGAATCACACTTATCATTATCTTCCGGAAGAAATCGTCCGAATTATTGAGCAGCTGGTGGCCCTCTCTGAAAAAAATCAGCTGACGGGGATTTATCTTGAAAGCAAAATATTAGAATGCATTGCCATTCTTATAAATACCCTCCATGATTCACCGGACAATGCTTTTTCCTTTCAAATGGATTACGGAAACGTGCAAATTGGCAAAGATCGGCAGCTTCGGCTCATTCCATCGGATATCCGGGCTATCCAGGAAGCTCACGACATATTAAGCAGGGAAGCCGGAAGCCCTCCAGGAATTGCGCAATTAAGCCGGCGTGTGTTTTTAAATGAGCAGAAGCTTAAAGCGGGGTTTTCCCATTATTATCACATGTCCATAGGGACCTTCATACATTCCGTGCGCATGACAAAGGCCGCCAACCTTTTATCCACCACCGACCTTAACATAGACGACATCGCTGGACAGGTTGGCTACCGCTATACCGGAAACTTTTCCAGGATGTTTAAAAAGACCTACGGCAAAACACCTTTTGATTTCAGAAAATCCAAGGCGCATTAAAATACACTCTTCTTACGAAAATATAAGCATGCGTTCAAGCATAGCAAAAGAGAGGCCTCTTTATAAAAGGAAGGGCCTCTCTTTGAGCTTTACTAATTTATATTTAAACCATCAGGCCGTGTTATTTCTTGCTGGCCAGGAATTCGTCCAGCTGACGCTGCACCTCGGCCTTAACCTTTTCAGCACCTGCTTTTTCGAGCTTTTCCCTGTATTCTTTAATGAGGGCATCCCCATCGTCAAAGGCACCGAAGGCATAGAGGGGTCTGAATTCGGTGTGTACGGCGGAAATGGCGGAGATTTCATTGGAGATGGCTTCCGTATTGAGGTTAAACCCGGAATGCTTGGGGATGTAGCCGTATTCGTCCACCTTCTTCTGAATATCCATAAGCTCGGGAATACCGCCTTCCACCTGCTTCATGAAGTTGATATTGATATTGGACCACACCAGTGGGAACTGCCCTGCCGGATAGTTGGATACGCCCTGTTCCGTATTGTTGATTTTGCCGCCGTCGGAAAGGGTGAAGTGTGTGCCTTCAATACCATAGTTCAAAAGGGTATTGAGCTTTTCATCGGTGTAAATCTCCTCCAGAGCCATAATAAGCCTCTCCGGATTCTTTGATACCCGGGGCACGGCAAGGCCCACGCCTCTTGTAGGCCGTGAGGTCTGTGCCGGGATACGGAAAAATTCCACTTCCCAGTCAGGCTGCTTGGATTTTAAAATGACTGCCGTATCATTGGCATTAACCACATGGCAGGCGCCGGCAAAGGAAGCCCCTGCTTTAAAGGCATCCAGAGAGATATTCTTGGCAGCATAAGCGTTTTTGGACCATAATCCCTTGTCCGCAAACTCCTTGGTTTTAGCCATATATTCCTTAAACTGGGGAAGCTCATAGGCATAGCTCAGAGTAAGCTTGTCGTCGTCCATAAAATAGCCCAGGCCCGTATTGGCCGCAGAACCGGTGAGGGTGACATAGCCGTCGGCATTGAGGTAATTCATGCCAAAGGTAATGATATCGGCTGCGGAGGTGTTAAAGGGAATAACGCCCTTTTCCTTCTCCTGAAGAACCTCCAGGTAGTTCTGGAAGCTGGCCAGATCCGTTACCTCAGGGATATCGTATTTCTTTCTCAAATCCCCCCGGATAACATAGCCCTGGGGCACAAACCATTGAAAACCGCCGGGAGCCGCATAAATCTTGCCGTTGTAGGTGATAGACGTATAATCATAATCCGTCATGCCCTTCATACGTTCAGGAGAATAGGTGTTTAAAAGTTCGCCTATCTCCATAAGGCCGCCCTTTTCGACCTCCTGTGCCATACCCCGCATCATCATGCCGTCATAGTTTTCGCCTGATGCCAGTATGAGAGGAATTTTCTTCTCCGCATCAGCCACCATGTCCATGGTGAAGTCAAAGGTTGCGTTGATTTGCTCTTTAAGTATTTGGTTTACCTGATCCAATACCTTGCGGGTATCGGCGGTCTCCTGCATATAGGTGTACAGATAGACCTTAAGGCTAACTTCCTTTAAGGGCTCCGGTGTAGGTGTGGCCGAATCCGCAGGCTGGGCGCTTGCGCTGGCGTCCGGTGTCTGGGTGTTCGTTGCCACGGGTGTGCTGTTGCCAGACTGGGTTCCGCACCCCGAAAGGCCGAGAGCAAACACCACAGCCAGGCTTGTTAATACACGAACCGCACGATTTGGACTTTTCATAGACATCCTCCTGTTCATATAACTCCTTTTTATGCATAAACGGCATGGCCGGCCCTTGCCGTTATGTGCCACTTTGACGCCTTTGAGGCTTCACCCTTTGACCGCGCCGATGGTGATACCGGTGACAAAATATTTCTGAATAAAGGGATAGGCAAGAACAATAGGCCCTGTGGCCACAACGGTCATGGCCAGCTTGAAGGTTTCGGCGGGAAGCTGGTGCCGTGCGGCGGTTTCCGCCATTCCCTCCGCCACCACCTGTGAGGCTTGAAGAATCCTGTAGAGAAGGTATTGCAGCGGGAAAAACTCTTCCCGGGTTATGTACAGCATGGCATTGGCCCAGTTGTTCCAGTGGCCCACAAGCTCAAAAAGTCCAATGGTGGCAAGAGCCGGTGTCATAAGAGGAAGAATGATTTTAAGGTAAATATAAAAGTCTCCCGCACCGTCTATTTTAGCTGATTCCACCAGTGAATCCGGTATGGTTCCCGACATGAAATTGCGCATGATAAGAAGAAAGAAGACACTGAATATTCCCGGAAGGATAAGTACCAGAAGATTGTCCTTCAAACGCAGGTAGCGTACCATTAGGATGTAGGAAGGCAGCATGCCGCCGCTGAAAATGGTTGTAAAGTAAAAAATGAAGGCAAAGATATTTCTGTATTTAAAGTCCTTGCGATAGAGCACATAGGCTGTCATGCTTATAAGAAACAACGCCAGAATGCAGGAGGTAAAGGTTACGAAAATAGTGACGCCATAGGCATTGATAACATTTTTGGGATTATCCGCTATAAAGCGGTAGGCCTCCAGGGAAAACTCCTTCGGCAGAATACCATAGCCTTCCTTCAGGATAGCATCCTCCGAGGACAGGGAGCCGGAGATAACCAGGATAAACGGAAACAGGCAGAATAAAGCAAGAAACCCTATAAAAACACGCGAGATGACATTGAATACAACTACATCCAGGGATTTCTTCATAAAAGTTTTCCCCCTTATAAATTTCATTTTAAATGGTAAAGCCTAATTCTGGAAGACCTAAGGAATGGCGAAATAGTCCATTCCTCTTAAAATAAGGCGTAGTCCTTTTCAAAGAACTTTACAATTCGGTTTATAGTCACAATAAAGATAAAGCAGAGCACAGACTGAAAGAAGGCGGCTGCGGAAACCATTCCGTAATCGGAGCCGGAAATCATGGAACGGAACACATAGGTATCAATAATATCGGTATAGGCATAAAGATTGGCGGAAGTTCCTATAAGCTGATAGAACATGTCGAAATTACCTCTCAGGATTCTTCCAAGTGCCAGAAGAGTCATAATAATAACGGTGGGCTTTAAATGGGGCAGCGTAACATACCGAATGCGCTGGAATACATTGGCTCCGTCAATTTCCGCGGCCGAGGAGATCTCGGGATTTATGGCGGTTATGGAAGCCAGATAAACAATGGAACCATAGCCTACCCCTTTCCAGATATTGAATATCGGAAGCAGAAAATACCACGCTCGCGGTATTCGATAAATATCAATGGGCTCCGAACCCATGGAGCGCAGGATGGTATTGAGAAGCCCGTATTCAAAATTAAAAATATTGTACACAAAGGATCCAACAATAACCCATGAGATAAAAAAGGGCAGGAACATGAAGGTTTGACTTACCTTTTTAAAGAACTTCCCGCTCATTTCCGCGAGCAGGATGGCTGCTGCCACTTCAAAAAGGATACTTGTTGCAATAAAAATAATATTATAGACCACAGTGTTTCGGGTGACCTCCCAGGCCTTTCCTGAGATAAAGAAGAACTTGAAATTGTTAAAGCCTGCCCAGGGGCTTCCGAAAATACCATCCACATAATTGTACTTTTTAAAGGCCACTACGAGTCCTGACAGGGGAGCGTAGCAAAAAATGGCAACATAGAGGAGTGCGGGCACGAGCATGATAAAGAGCACCTTGTTTTTGGACAATTCACTGAAAAAACCATTTCTTTTAGCGAGTTTTGCGTTTTGCGCCATCAGTCTTTCCTCTCCTTTTGAAATCCTGTTTCCATTATAGCGGTGACGGCTCAAAGCACACTTGACAAAACTCACTTTTTTCTTTGTTATCTTAGGTTCCCTCCCATTGGACAAGGAAAGTCTATTGCTTTTTTCTGCGAGTTTTTTATAATGATCTTGAATACGGGACAATTCACGAGGGAGGGACCATAAAATGCCCACAATCCTGATTGTCGATGACGAGAAGCATACCCGGGAGAGCATCCGTGACTTTATACCCTGGACGGAATTGGGGATTAACCGGGTGGTAGTGGCAAAAAACGGTGTGGAAGCCCTGGAAGAGGCGGAAAAAGCACACCCGGAAATCATACTCTGTGATGTTCGCATGCCGCGAATGGACGGAATTGAATTTGCGGGCCATGTCCGAAACCTGCTGCCACGGAGCCGCATCCTTTTTTTAAGCGGCTTTGCCGACAAGTCTTATTTAAAATCCGCCATTGAGCTTCGGGCGGACAGATATGTGGAAAAGCCCATTAACTACACGGAATTAACTCAGGCGGTAAGGGACGCGCTGCACCTTTATTTAAAGGAAAATGCCCGGGAACAGGAAATTCACCAATTAAGGGAACGTCTGGACAGCAATCTTCCCCATCTTTTTAATGATTGGGTGTACGGGCTTTTATCAGAGGGCGGGCATGCCGCCTTTTATGACCGTCTGTTAACCGAAGCTTCGGATCATCTTCCCGGCTTTCCCCGGCGCGGACATTTCTTATGTGCCTCTGCCCGGCTTTACTGGCATAAAGGGCACAATGCCAAGAAGGACCGATTAACCTCTTTTCGTTCCCGGCTCAGTACCGAAGCTGAACTGGGGACAGTCAAGCTTTTAGTGGCTGCGTCTCCCGACGGTGACGAGCTGGTTTTAATTCTGGCCGACAGCGCGGTTATGCTGCCTTCGCTGCCCATGGGACTTTTCCGGCGTATTTTAGAAAAAACAGAGCAGCTGTCCGACGGTGATTTCACCGTAGCCTTAGGTATAGGCCTTCCCGTTCAAAATCCTTCAAGCCTGCGTTCCTCCTACCGACAGGCGGCGGATTTATCACAGCGGTCCTTTTATCACGGCTTTGGCCAAATCTACAGCGAGGGATCACCCCTTGAGGAGGATTTTATCCCCGATGAAATCTTCACCGACAGCTTTTTTACTCTTTTCCCGGAAAAAATGGATGAATTGGAGCTACTATTAAAGGATTTGGGAAAACGTCTTGCCAATAAGAGTATTTACTCTCCTGATGCGGTTAAAAAGTACTTTGGCGGACTTCTTATGGAAACGGCCTTCGAGGCCAGGCGCTCGGATACGGGAGGCTCAGGGCTATCCCAGAAGGTTCCTGTTTTTTTAAAGGATATTCAGCAGTCCATGACTCTGGAGGCTATGCTCACACACTTTTTCAACGCGGTGAAGGCTCTTCGTGAGGAGCCGGAGCAAAGCGAGCGGTATAATGAAAAAATCAGGGAAGCCATCGGTTTTATTAGGGAGCATTACATGGAGCCGGAGCTCTCCCTCCAGGCCATTGCCGACGGACTTTATCTTAATCAGAACTATTTATGCACCCTGTTTAAAAAGCAAACAGGCAAAACCCTTAACGATTTCATAACCGAAACCCGTCTGGAAGCCGCCCGTCACCTTCTGCGCAAATCCGGAGCCAGAATGTATGAAATCGCTGAAAAGACCGGCTTTGGCGATCCCAACTACTTTGCCACACTCTTTAAAAAATACACGGGCCTGACTCCCACTCAGTATAAGCACACCGGCGGAAAATCCGGTGTCTGACGCAAAGAAAGCATCGCAAATGAAAATGAAAACAGCTGAAAGGACAGGATAACGCCTATGCCTTTACATAAGCGGCTTGCAGGGCAACAGCCTACGCTGCGGTTCCAGCATAAAATATTCCTATCCCACCTGACTATTATTACGGTGACCTTTATACTTTTTTATTGCATCAACTGGATTCTTACCAGCAGGGATGCGGAAACAAAGGCCCTTTATACGGCCAATCAGGCCTTTGTTCAAACGCGGGATTACCTTGAGTACATGCTTCTTGGCATTAATCAGAAAATGAATCAAATGGTATTTCAGGAAAGCATCCAGGAGGTTTTGAAAAGGGATCCGGATACCTATTCAAAGGATAAGCTCCTTCAGGTTTCCGACTCCATAAGGCTTTCCAAGCTCTTTTATGCCTCCATTGCCTATCCCATTGAAAATATGGGGCTTTATCTTTCGGATAAAACGGATCTGGCCAAGGAAGGGGTGAATTTCTTCAGCTTTGACCAGGCTATGGAAACCTTTTGGTATCAGCGGGCAAAGGAGATTGACTATAATATCTGGTATCCCGCGGATTATTTTCCCCGCTCCGACGGAGTCCGCTATCTCTCCCTCGTCCGTAAGGTCGTAAACGATAAGAACTACAATCAGGTATTGGGCATGATGCGCTTTGAAATACCTGAAAGCGTTTTCGGAAGCCTCTTAAATAAAATGAAGCCCACGGAGCACTCCCGTTCGGTTATTTATAATGTCTACGGCGAAATACTTTGTACGGGAGGCGAGAGCCCCTGGTTCTCTCTCTCGGAAAAGGATGCTTTTTTAAACGCCCTTCCGTCTCCTGTACCGGGAGAGCCTTCCTGGGGCGGCTATACAAGCGGAAAGGAGAAATTTTATGTAGGCGTCCAGGCCATTAAGGATGTGGATTTCAGCATGGCGCTTATCATCCCCGTCAGTGAAATGATGGAGCCTTACACTCGTTTTCGTATCAGCATGGTTTATGTTATTTGCTTCATTATCCCCGTTTCCTTTGTCCTGTCCTACCTATTCTCCTTTACAAATACCCGAAAAATAAGCCAGCTCATTGCCCATATGCGAAAGATCGTTCAGGGAGGCGGATTTAATGTGGAGATTCTGCCTTCCGGTAAGGATGAAATAGGCGAGCTGGTCCGCAATTACAACACCATGCTCACCCGGCTTTCCATGCTGCTGGAAGAAAAATATGAAATGGGGCGCCAGCTTAAAAACCTGGAGCTTAAATCCCTTCAGGCACAAATTAACCCCCATTTTCTCTACAATACCCTGGAGCTTATTAACT
>JAFADM010000597.1 GCA_023424865.1 Bacillota bacterium
CCTGAAACCAAAATAACCTCCGACGGGCGCATTATGGAATGGCAGGAGGAATACGACGAGCCTGAACCCGGACACCGGCACATCTCCCATCTTTACGGCCTGCATCCCGGCAATGAAATTGTGGAGAATAAGCCTCTGCTGTTCCGCGCTGCCGAAAAAACTCTTGAGCACAGGCTGGCTCATGGAGGGGGGCATACCGGCTGGAGCAGGGCCTGGATTACCTGCTTTTACGCCAGGCTCAAAAAGGGCCGTGAGGTGCTTGAAAGCATGGAGGCACTTTTTAAGCATTCCATTCAGGATAATCTTCTCGACACCCATCCGCCCTTTCAGATAGACGGAAATTTCGGATTTGTGGAGGCTGTTTTAGAGTCCCTTATACAGTCTCATAACAGCTATATCGAGGTTCTTCCCGCCCTCCCCCCGGCCTGGCGGAAGGGAAAGCTGGCAGGCGTAAGGCTTAGGGGAGGCTTGACTGCGGATCTAAGCTGGAACGAGGGCATCCTGGAATCCTTTGCCTTAGTATCGGCAGCGGCTCAAACCGTTGAAATAAGGTACGGAGAAAAAAGAAGGTCTGTTTTGTTGAAGAAGCATACAAAGAATTTTATAGTATTTACCTAAAGGTCCCTATGCAGGGAACAAAAAAAAACTTCTGAATCCTTAAGAATGAGGTGTTGTAATGGAAAAAAAGATGCCCAGAGAAATGACGGGCGCTGAGCTTAAGTCCATGCTTAAAAGCACAATTAACTTCAAAAGCCTCGGAGGCCTGAAGCACCCTGAACTGAGGCTCTCCAGGGAGGATATGAAATGGTGGCGGGAGGCCCGTATCGGTATGTTTGTCCATTGGGGTCTTTATTCCATACTTGGAAGAGGCGAATGGGTCCGGTTCAATGAAAAGATACCTGAGGCGGAATATGAAAAGCTGGCCTGGGAATTCAATCCCCAGGGCTTTGATATGGAGGAGTGGGCAACCCTGGCCAGGGATTTCGGCGCAAAATACATGGTCATGGTAGCCCGGCACCATGACGGCTTTGCGCTGTGGGACAGCCCGGGAAGCTTTGGTGGCTTTACGAGCTATAATACGGCCTCAAAAAGAGATTTCGTGCGTGAATATACGGAAGCCTGCAGAAGACAGGGCCTGCGTGTAGGACTTTATTATTCTCCCATGGACTGGCGTTTTCCGGGTTATTTCGATCCCGAGGGGCTTTTGGATAACGCTCTGCTTATGAAAAAGCAAACCTATGATCAGGTGGGTGAGCTTTGCTCAAACTACGGCCCCATTGATATACTCTGGTACGATGGCTCCTGGCTGGCCCACAAGGGCAGCGATACCACCAGCGCCTGGCTGTGGGAACCCATAAAGCTTAATCAGATGGTAAGAAGCCATAATCCCAAAACCGTAATCAATCCCCGCTCCGGCTGGGAGGGCGACTTTTATTGCGACGAAGGCTCCCACCCCATCAAGGGAGGCATTATCCCCGTTCCCTGGGAAAAGAACATGTGTGTGGCAAGCGGCAGCTCCTGGGGCTGGATGCCTGACGATCCGGTGACGGATTTCGACGGCCTTATTGTAATGCTGGTCAATGTGGTAACTCGGGGCGGGAACTGGCTTATTAATGTAGGGCCTGACAAAAACGGCAAAATCCCTATGGAGGCAGCGGCCCGCATGAGAGAAATCGGCCTTTGGCTTAAAGAAAACGGCGAGAGTGTTTACAGTACCGAAGCAGGGCCTTTCGAGCCTGTGGACGGAGTTTTCGGCTCCACCTTCCGTGACAGCACCGTTTACCTTCATATTCTTGATACAAAAGCC
The DNA here is from genome assembly GCA_023424865.1 of Bacillota bacterium. The sequence continues at coordinate 1,808 of JAFADM010000597.1, forward strand.
TTTAAGGCGCTGACGCTTCCCTCCCTTCCCCAGTCTGTCCTTTCCGCCTCCTATAAAGGCACTCCCCTTTCTTTCACACAGGATTCACAGGGTATAAGGGTGGCTCTTCCTGAAGGGGCTTTGAAGGAGCCGGATACCATCATCAAGCTGGAGCTTGACGAAAGGCTTTCTACTCCGGAGGCCGCAGACATTTATTTTACTGGTAAGGGATAAGGTATTAACCATTGATTTAAGATGCAAACGAAAAAACAGTATGGATCGAACATAAAACGTAATGAACAAAAAGACAGGCAGGGAGAGGCTAAACGCAGCATCTCCCTGTCTTATCTTTTTGTTGGGCTATTCCTGATTTAAGAGTAAGGTGATAACTCGTGCTGCAGCCGCACGGGTAGCATAGTCGTCAGGATAGAATGCATTATTATTTCCTTCCACGACGCCCGCTCTATAAAGAGCATCAATGGCATTTGCTGCCTCTATGGAGTTTACATTGCCTTTGTCTGCGAATTCCAACGAAGAACGTGTGAAATTCAGCAGTATTCCAAATTTATCGGCATAGCGTTTTAAGATAACGCACATCTGCTCTCTTGTAATAAAGTCGTCCGGACCAAATGTACCATCGTCATACCCGCTTACAATGCCTGATTCTGCAGCCCATGCGATATAGGGTGAATACCAGGCGCCGTCAGCAACATCCTTAAATCCTGTGGAGCTGACAGACTGGTTTCCAACGCCCTCCAGAACTGCTAAAAGCTTAACAAACTGGGCTCTTGTAATGGACATATCCGGTTGTACAAGTCCCTGATTGCCCACTAAAACATCCCTTGCAGCCAGGTAGTTAATGCTGCTTGCTCCCCAATGGCTGGCAGGCAGGTCTTTAAAGGAGGCTTCCTTATATCCCACAGCATATACACTCAGTTGATTAGTCCTGAAGGTAATCTGGTTTGTTTCAGGGTTGTAGACGGATGAAGGAACAGGTACTTTTCCGCCGTTATCATCGATAAAGTTAATAAGAACACTCTCCCATTTCTCGTCCGCAACTGCAATATAAGGCACCGTGAGAGTAAGGCCACCTGCTGAAAAATCATTAATCCTGTTGCCGCCTACTGTTATTTCAAAGCTGTAGGCAGGCCTTAATTCAATATCATCCTGTTCTGTTAAGACGATATTGGAGGCATCTTGAAGCTGCACAGGCTTAACAGCAAAGGTAACATCGCCACTGTAGCCGTTTTGGGCAGCCTGTTCTATAATCGTCAATACGGTTGCGGCACTTAATGCAATAGCTCCTGCTTCCGATTTAATATTGAAATAGTCTATTGTCCCCGCATCATAAACAGCCTTTAAAGAGGCCAGAGGCAGTACAAGTTCACTTCCCCCGCCTTTGTTTGATTCAACAGTCACATTTAATGAAGAACGCTCCTGAGTGCCGCTGCCAGATGCAACGGCCAGGGCGCTGCGAACTTTATCATCGGTTAATACAGTTCTGACCGATCCATCCTTATTTTCTGATGTTTTAGTTGGCTTGAGGCTTACTACCTTCCGTCCGTCGCTGTCCTGAGTAAGCTCGGGCTTTGGGGTACCGGATTCGGAGGAAGGATTTCCGTTTGTCCCACTGTCAGGATTTGAGCCTGTATCGGGATTTGTACCGGGATCTGGATTTTCTGGCTCTGAGTTACCCTTTGTAAGTGTAATAATATAGGGATTGCTGCCATCCAATGAAGTGTATTTTTCATTGCTGTTTAATGGATAAAAGCCTTTTTCGCCATTAACTGTGCGAACCTCAAATTGAATTCCGGAGGCATCGCCATAACCTTCTATCCATGAAAAAATGTCAAGGGTATACACTCCCTCTTCCAACTCGGGAAATAGGATTTCACCGTAACTGTTAACCCTTAAATATTCACCTTCATTGCCTCTATAAAGATAGGGATAAACATTATTGCTATTGGGCAGTTCCCCAGAATCAGGTTCGGCCAAAGTAATCTTGCCTTTTAAATATGGCAGAGGCAGAGTTATAACCAAAGTCTCCTCACCTGCGTTAACCCCGTTTACATTGTAAGTACCATCCTCATTAACAGACAGTAAAATAGTATCAGAGTTTAAATGAAGATTATTAATAAAAGGTGCTTTCACCATGAAGGAATACGACTCACCCGGTATCAAATTGGTAAGGTAAAGATACCCAGAAGTTCTTCCATATAACATGTTTTCTGACAAATCTGGGTAAACCAGGCGAGCAAAAAAGGCTGAATCAACTAAGTCACCAGTGCCTTCAGTTTTTACCCCAACGGTTATCTGCGGCTTTTGAAGCTCTAAATCTACTGTCGGTACAGCGGAGCCTTCAACTTCTTCCCCATTTATGCTCTTTACTTCTCCGTCTTCAACAAGCAAACGCAAGGGTGCAGATGCCCCATAAGCAAGTGCTGAGGTATAAAGGGGCTGCACATACACCAAGCTCTCAGAATCATCAATATAAAGCCTGAGATAACCATCCTTATAAAAGTAAGAGTATCCAAAGCCAACTCCCTCTGAAGATATTTTGTTGACTACGGCTTGACTCCCGTTTGATACATTAATATCATCAGCAAAAGCCCTTAGCTTAATCGTGCAACGAATGTCCACTAAAACAGCCTTATCTATTTCCGGATTACCCACGTTGTCAGTTTTGAATGATAGAAGTTGTGAACCCTCTGAATCCGGATCTTGCGATTTGCCTTTTAGATGATAGGTTGTAAGCGGCGAAAGTCCCCCAAGAACAAAGGTTCCGTCCGATGCTACATCAGCCTTGTATATCCATCGGTTTTGCTTTTCCCCATTTTGGGTGTATTCCTCAGATACATCAACATATCCGACTGTTACAGGACTTCCGTCTTTGAGCTGGTATTTACCGGTGAGAGTGGTTTCATATTGAAAATCAATACCGGAAGAGCCCTCCCACGCTTCTCCGTTAACAGAAACAACATGTCCAGCGGATATATTAACTAAAACAGCCTTTGAAGCACCTTCTCCTGCCCTACTGGGTATTGCTCTAAAGACATGTTCTCCATCAAGGGTTTGATTTCCAGATGACAGTATACTATATTGATATTCCCCTGAGTTATCTAAGTTTCGAGTCCAAGTTCCGCTCGAACTACCGTAATAATTTATTTTTGCATTAGGTTTCAAGTCCCCATTTTGATCCAGCACTTTACCTCTTAATGTTATCTCGCTCTCATTCAGCAAAACTTCTTTAAAATTCAAAGGCTCTTCATTGGACGAATCAACAAAACTCCCGTCCTCCAGAACATTGAACAAATAGTTTCCCCAGCGCTTAAAATCATCTCTGTCATTGTAGTTCAATCGCGCTATCAGCTCATAGCTGCCTTCCGCAAGGCCATTTACACTATACGAAGTACCAAAGGCCGTTGTATTTATTTTTCTAAATGTTTTTGACAAACCTTCCTCATCTTCTTGAATCTCCCAAATCTCAATCTGGATAGAGTCCGGACTGGTAGCAGCGGTTTGAGCATAAGCATCCTCAGGGACTCTGAATTCGACATTTAATTCTTTCACTTCTTCAATTCCATAGGAGTAAATTGGTGCGGCAGTAAAAACCAATACAAAGCAGATTAGCCAGGAAATCAACCGAGCTGTAGACTTTTTCATGCATTCTCCTCCTGAATGATTTAATAGTGTCTGATAACAACGAGATATTTCTCATTAATTACCATTCAAAATTTATTCTAATCATCCATATTTCTACAGCAAAATACACGAAAAGACCATAAAAACAAAGCTGCTTCAAATCCCTCATGGATTGGAAAACCAAGACTCGCTTTATAAGTTTGTTTCAAGTGTTTTAATGTTAAGTTTTAAAAGAATGTTATTCAACGGAAGACAGATATAAAGGATACCTCCATAGGTCTAATTTCCTATATCACAAGGGCTAAGGCGCATAATAAAACAAGCGAATGAATTCAATAAGTATGGCTAGCTATCCCCATATATCTAAGCTGTTTTCTTGTTTCAATATCTGCTAACCGGGTGGGAGCAGGCTGCCTGCTGCTTTTGTCTACAAGGCTTAGTACGATATTTGTTGCCGTATTCAGTGTAATCCAGTTTCCGCATGAAACAAAAATAGGCTTTATCCCTTTATGCGTCCTTAATGCTCTTCCGTAAACTTTTCCCTTCACTACAATGTTCGTATAAGCGCCATCTTCATCCTGAGGCATAACAAAATCAGTGTTATCGACCTTTAAATAGCTTTTTGCTACTCCTATGGTTGGTTTATTAAGGTGGAAGGAGGCATGTGTTGCAATTCCCATATTTCTATAATGCAAATACCCGTTGCCATCAAACAGTATTAAGTCAGGATCCTTCTCAATCAATTTAAAGGTAGCAAGAATAAGGGGTAATTCTCTGAAAGACAAATACCCAGGAATATAGGGTACGGTAATTTTATCTGATAATGATTTTATTTCTGTTACCTGTCCAGTTAGGTAATCAATTGTTACAATGCTGCAAACAGCATGCTCCATGCCATTCTCAGTCCAATAGGCAAGATCAACCCCGGATATCCTTTTTATATCCTGTAACTTAAAACTATCAGATAGATTTATTTTGTTAAACAAGTCAAGTTGAATTTGGATGTAATGGCTTTCCAGCTCCTTAATGCTTACATTCATAACGTTCCATATCCCCTTCAAGCAAAGTCTGTTCAAAGGCTCACAATCCACCGCAATACAAAAATTGTGGATACTGACTTGTCCTCTGTGCTATCCATACTCATCATACCTGAGAACGCTTAACTGCCTTTAGGCAGGTTAAATTAATCTTAGATTAGCACATAAACACTTTAGATATAAATTAAAATTTTATAATAACCAACGGAATTGTCACACTTATTTTATCCCTTCATATAATGTTAAGTGACCAATAGCAATTTCAGGTGATCTCTATGGCCATTACTGATCCTGCTTTGTTTCAGAATGGATCATGCTACAGAAGGACTTCCGGAAACAGGGTCATCACAATGAACGCCTCGTCGGGCGGTGCCGGGCCTCTTCCCATAATAACCGGTCTGACAGCGGCTATTCCCATTGTCAACACAACTGTTTCAACTTTATCGAATCGCAATCCCCTAATCCTGCTTACGTTTTCAGGAATTATTGGTATACCACAGGGAACCACGATTTCGTTGAACTTTGAAGTCATTCGGAGCATGGAGAACAACAGCATTAAAATCGGTCCTACCTATACCGTTTCCGGTACATACAGCGTACTTACCTCACAAAGCACCAGCTTTCAAATTATAGATAACAACCTTCAATATGGTAATTACACCTATACGGTTCAGCTTTCACAAAACAGCACTATTACGGG
>JAFADM010000001.1 GCA_023424865.1 Bacillota bacterium
CAAATCATTCCTATGAGGGATTTGTCAAAAGCTTAAGATTTGAAAGGAGTACAGGTATGGAAAAGTGGGTTTGCACCATTTGCGGCTATGAATACGATCCGGAGGTAGGCGATCCTGATTCTGGCGTTGAACCGGGAACTGCTTTTGAGGATTTACCGGAGGATTGGGTTTGCCCTGACTGCGGAGTTGGCAAGGATATGTTTGAAAAGGCTTAATTTTATCAATATTTAAATGATTCGCTTAAGTATCTTGGATATCTTGGACAATCCCGGGTTATGCGCCACCATGTGCAGTCCGGGATTGTTTTATTGTGAAACAACAAGGTTCATTTGGGGCTGGTCGCAGGCATAGCCAGCTTGCTCGCCCATGCATCCGTGGCTGGTCGCAGGCATAGCCTGCTTGCTCGCCCATGCATCCGTGGCTGGCCGCAACGAATTCATATACCACCTACAGCTGTCCATAATTTTAAGACAGAGATAAGCTACTTCAAATTTGAGAACTGTCTTTCCCTTCGCAAACGGATAAAAAGCTTAAATAGAGGGCTTAGTAAAACCAGTGAATAAAGGAACCTTAGGGTTCAATGTAAATCCTCCGTGTTCTTACTGTATTGGTCGAAAATGCACCTTAACTCCACACCCCTGACCTGGAAGAAGCGATGGTGTCATAAGCTGGAATTGGCTCTGCAGGCCTATGGCGATACCTGTTAAGGCATTAAAAGAGAAGGTTTCGAAAGGAATCGGCAACTTTCTAAAGAAAATTAAAAAAGTGTATTGACATGTTATGACGGATTTTGTATACTGTAAAAGCGCCGAAGAGATGAGGCAAAACCAAATGGGAGCATAGCTCAGCTGGGAGAGCATCTGCCTTACAAGCAGAGGGTCATAGGTTCGAGCCCTATTGTTCCCACCATTTGGCCCGGTAGTTCAGTTGGTTAGAACGCTAGCCTGTCACGCTAGAGGTCGAGGGTTCGAGCCCCTTCCGGGTCGCCATTTTGCCCAGATAGCTCAGTCGGTAGAGCAGAGGACTGAAAATCCTCGTGTCGGTGGTTCGATTCCGCCTCTGGGCACCAAATGTGCGGGATTAACTCAGTGGTAGAGTGTCACCTTGCCAAGGTGAAAGTCGCGCGTTCGAATCGCGTATCCCGCTCCATTATAAACCGCAGAAGGATGAATTATGCTTCTGCGGTTTATTAAATCGGTGCCATAGCCAAGTGGTAAGGCAGAGGTCTGCAAAACCTCTATTCCCCAGTTCAAATCTGGGTGGCACCTCCAAAATGAAGCCTGACTGTAACTTGTAAAAGTAAGCAGCCAGGCTTCTTTTGTTTTATTAAGTTTTAATGGGTGGCTCAACTGAAGAACAAACTGAAGAACTATAGGAGTCAAATGTACGTCACTCAAAACTAATTAAAAGGTTATAATACCGACAAATAAGCAAGTTCCCTTTAAAACCATTTTTTCTTTTTAAAGTAACGGAGCATGAAAAAAGCGACGACTGCCATAATCAGAAGCACGGCCGGGTAACCAAAAGGGGAGGACAGCTCGGGCATGTGTAAAAAATTCATGCCATACACTCCTGCAATAAAGGAAAGGGGCATAAACACCGTTGAGATAATGGTAAGAATTTTCATAACCTCATTAAGCTTATGGCTCAAGGTTGTAAGGTACAGATCCATCATTCCCGAGAGAGTATCCCTCAGCATTTCAACACCGTCTATAAGCTGCACGGTATGATCGTTGACATCCCTGAGATAGAGCCGGGTGGTGTCGTCGATGAACTTTGTTTCGTAGCGCAGAAGGCTTGAGGTCAGCTCACGAAGAGGCCACACCGTTTTATGAAGAAACAGGCTTTCCCTTTTGTAATCACGAATGGCTTTAAGGGTTTCGTCATCCGCGCCGGAGGAAAGCTTGCCGTCGGTTATATCCGCACGGTCCTCCAAAGCTTCCAGAACAAGAAAGTAATTGTCCACAAGAGCATCCAGAAGGCTGTACATTAAAAAATCGGCTCCGGACCTGCGAAGCTTTCCGCCGCTTATCCGCAGCCGCTCCCGTATAGGCTCGAAGACATCCTCCAGATTCTCATCCCCCTCCTGAAAGGAAAGGACGAAGTTGTCCCCGAGGACAAGACTGACCTGCTCGCTGGCCAGGGACTGGCTTTCCCTGTTTAAATAGAGCATTTTAAGGACAATGTAGATATAATTATCGTATTCCTCCAGCTTGGGGCGCTGGGCCGTATTCACAATGTCCTCCAATACCAGGGGATGAAGGCCAAAGGAAGCTCCCAGCTTTTCCAGCAATTCAATATCCTGAATACCGTCTACATTTATCCAGGTAATGCCTTCCGCCTTGCGGTGAACCAGGCAATCTTCCGTTGTACGAATAGCATTTTCCTTAAGCGTATCGGACGTATAATGAAAAACCGTTATGCGGGCTTTCTGACGGTAGACCTTGCCTGTATGGACAAGGCTTCCCGGAGCCATACCCGCCTTCTTCGCCCTTGACTTTGATTGCTTTGACATACGTAACCTCTTGACCATAAACTTAAAGCGTTTTATTCACCGATGATTTTCACAAGTACCCGTTTCTTTCGCTTTCCATCGTACTCTCCATAAAAAATCTGCTCCCAGGTTCCAAAATCCAGCTTGCCCTCCGTAATGGCCACCACCACTTCCCGGCCCATAAGCTGACGCTTCATGTGGGCATCGGCATTGTCTTCATAGCCGTTATGGGCGTATTGGCTGTGGGGCTTTTCCGGGGCCAGCCGTTCAAGCCACTTTTCAAAATCCTGGTGAAGCCCGGCTTCGTCATCGTTAATAAATACGCTGGCCGTAATGTTCATGGCATTAACCAGAACAAGACCCTCCTGAATTCCGCTTTCATTAAGGCACACCTCTACCTCGGGCGTAATATTAATATAAGATCTCCGGGTAGGTGTATTGAAAAGAAGTTCCTTCCTGTAGCTTTTCATTACGGTCACTCCTAGCTTTGGTTTACAGTTTGGCTTTATACATTAGTGAAATTAAATCAGACAAAACGTACTAATTTGTGAATTTCTGTTCGTTTCTGCAGCAAAATTAAATTAATAACAGAAATTTAAAAAAATAACTAATGCTACATCTTAAAAACTGCGATATAATTTACGTATATATTTTAACAAATGCTTGCAAAAGATGCAAAGCTTTTGGGTTAGGCAGAGAAATGCCATCTGAACATAAAAACAGGACGACCGGAAAATTAAATTGGTTTTTTGGGCTGACTGCATTTATTGGATTGTTCTTTGTTGCCCTTTGCCTTCTTGTTTTTTATCGGCAATACTTACCCGCCGATTATTTTGTTTTGCTT
>JAFADM010000041.1 GCA_023424865.1 Bacillota bacterium
CCTCTTTCCAATACTCTAACAATTCCTTGATATATTCCAAAGTACTGCCATTGGGATTTATAAACTGAACAGGGAATTGAAAACATGTGTTTGTAAATTCTTTGCCGAAAACCGTCATTTCTGTTCCCTTTGGGCAATCATTACCCGTACAGGATACACAAGGTATTACACTGGCTTGAACGGCTTTTATGAACCCTTCCTCAAATTCTCCCTTGTAATCACCTGAAAAGAAAAAAACGCGCCATCTATCCTTATTCATCAATATGCTGCACAAATAATTATTCTCATAGGGAATTCTCCAATATTTTGGACCAAACCACTGCCGTGGAGTCATTTGATTCGTTTTTAAATAAGCGATAAATCCCAGCGCTGTTTCCTTCAAATCACCCTCAAGAAGTTCGAGGATTTCTTCTTCTATTTGGGGACTGGTTTTCTCCTGCTCTTTATCCAAAGAGGCGTTGCTTTTTTCGGACATCTTTTCAATTCCTTTCGTATTTTATATATAATATAAATACTTCATATAAATACTCGCTAAGTAGATGTTATATTTCGTAAACTTATAAGTCAAGTAATTACATATTAAAGATAATCACAATATTTAAGAAAAGAGATTAAATACAATAAAAATTAAATGCCTTAAATGCTATAAAAATACAGTTCAAAGTAGAGCTGCTCACATGATATAGTAGATTAATAATCTTAAATGTATTATTAATTTACAGGGGGTTCTATAGTGGGCGAGATTGCAAACACACCAAAAACACCTTACTATGCGGTTATTTTTACATCTATAAGGACTTTGGAGGACAATGGGTATGGGAAGGTATCCGATTCTATCGTTGACATTGTCTCCAGGCAAGAAGGCTTTCTAGGCGCAGAAAGTTCCAGAAGCGAAGATGGTTTTGGCATAACAGTTTCTTATTGGGACTCTTTAGATAGTATCAACCAATGGAAAAATAACGGTCCCCACATGAAAGCGAAGGAAATGGGGAAGAAACTGTGGTACTCAAAATATAAGATACGTATTTGCAAGGTGGAGAACGATAATTATTTTGCAACCGATTTATAGCACCCGTGTGTTTTTACAGCGTAGAAATAGGACGTAGTCCGAGTGATTTTAAGTACTCGGCCTACGTCCTGAAATTATCTGCACAACCCCTTCTATTAAGGCCTGTTATGGTATCTATCTGCAATTGCCTTTACATCCCCAACCACAGGACATTTAATAGGATACGGCAAAGCTTTGATTTATTATTTAACCAAAAAAACTAATACAAAATGGATGTCCCACAGGGTCAATGAAGATTGTATAATCCTCAGAATATTGTACGGAAGCCAAAGTGGCGCCACATGCCAACGCATGGGTTACAACAGCTTCTTTTTCCTTTGGTGAAGAGGCAAAGTCTAAATGTGCCATTTGCTGTTGTTTACCATTTTCATTTGGCCAAACTGGCGGAATATAGTCTTCAATCTCCTGAAACAGTAAACAGATGTGCTTATCCGGTGAAATAACAGCAAGCCATTCTTCGTCGAACCGCTTTTTGTTCCATCCCAATAGTGCAGTGTAGAAATCTGCCAACTCCTCCTGATTGGGACAATCTAGTGTAAATGACGCAAAATTAATAGTAGGTCCCGACATAAACAGCTCCTCCTAAAATTTTGATTTATCTGCCAGTTACATCCTATCATATAAAGGGATATGCTGTCACAAATTTATTAAATACGCCTTTATACTCTAATATTTTAGCCCCTGTTTTACACATGGAGTTATTCATTTATATAGTACATTGAAAAAACATTTGTTAAAAAGTTGACTTGCGGTCAGGTGGAAGATAACATTAACTTGTTCGGTATACATTCAATAACTCGGGTAAATTAATGTATTTTTTGTAGCTTGGGAGACTTAAAATGAAAAAAAACACAGTATGGATTCTTGTAATGGGCATAAGCACACTCCTCACAGCTTGCTCAAACGGTGAAATAAAGGCAACAGATGAAGGACCTGCAACCGGTGGGATAGAATTGACGGATAACCTGACTCCGGTCAGCGATGGCGACAAAGTACCGGAAAACCTCAATGAAAAGGATGGGGCGGAAGGCCAGACTGGAAATGAACCTGCTGTGGCGGTTTCAGGGGCCTTGCAGGAAACAGGCAGAAATGAAGCAGGTCTTGTAACCCTTTCTATTAGTGACTTAAGCGGAATAAAGCTGAACTCAAAAGTAGAAGCATTGCTTTCAAACAGGGAGAGTTATACGAATAAGGATTTTCAGGACGGATTAATCCTTACCTCCGGCACAGGTGCTGTTTTGGTTACTGAAAGATATAAGGAGCCGGTTCTGGGGGATATAAAAATAGGCGAAGCAATAGTTCGGGTTAAGCAACTTCTTGGTAACTCAAGCTATGAAGTGGAGGATTCGTTTTTTTATAAGACCGATGATTATTACATCGGCTTTAAAGGCCAAGACAGTGTCCGGCAGATGATAGCAGTGAATGTACCTGCAAAGTACGACTCCCAGGTGTTAAAGAAAATACTGGAGGGCCTTAACGAAGGGGATGATGAAGGGTTGAATGCCTTCCTTCAAAAGGAGAGCGGCATTTCAGACTTCTTTGAGGAACAGGGCTATATAAACGGAGGGGGCTACTATGCCAATTCCTATAACGGCATAGAGGTTGTTGAATTTGCGGATGACAACAGCATCACGGTTTATAATAATTTTGAAGGTGTCCTCTACAGCTATCCCGGAGAGAATAAGGGGAGCTTCCCGCTGGAATTTATAAATAAGGATCAGTTTGCCGAATATCTGATTACTGATTTTAATCAGTATTTGAATACCGATGAGCGTTTTGAAAAAGAAGGGGCGTTGTCGCCAAGCGGTAAATATCAATTTATCTACGATTGGATTTACAGCATGAGCCAATACTTTACCATAAGAACGGTTGATTTAACCAAGCCGGATTACGTGCTGAACGCAAATGCATCCGAATACGTCTGGCTGAGCGACGATTATATTCTGTACATACATGGATGGGCTTCGATTCCATATATTATCCGGATCTCGGAAAACAGTGATACAAACATAAATGTTCTTTACCATTTGGGCTTGTTAAAAGAAGAGGATTACGGTGAGGCAATCGGCAAATACCAATATGTCATTGAAGAAGTCACCTCAAAGAGCATAACACTATTTGATAACTTAAATAACAAGACCTTGAGCATCGAATTTGAATTTGACTCACAAAACCAGATTGTACTCAAGCAAAAGTAAGACCGCTATGAAAGCGATACATAAAATGAGGACACCGGGGCCTTGCGCACCTAAGAGCAACCAATAACATCCTATCCAATAAACGGATTAGGCTGTCGCAAAATTTATTTTTGGCTATGTTTTAAAATAAGGGCCGGTAAGATAAGAGGGTTATTAACATTTTGTTTACAAACTCCTGGGGGTGATTTATACTTATGTTAAATTGATTTCAGGAGTAATTATGAAAACAGATATATCGGAAAAGTGGTTAACGGTTTATGAAGCATTGGCCAGCAGTGTACGTATAAAGATAATTAACCTTCTGGCACAAAAACCTTTAAATATAAAGCAGCTTGCTGAAGAGCTAGGCTTGAGCAGTGCCATAATGACAATGCATGTAAAAAAGCTTGAGGCGGCCGCCATAATACACTGTGAACGAAAAAATATAAATGGGGCGGTCCAAAAGCTATGTTTTCTTGATGTTGATACATTAGAGGTAGAATTTCCATCCAAACAGGCAAAAATAAGAAGCTATCATGAATTTGCCATGCCTATCGGACATTTTTCAGATTTTACCGTTGCTCCTACCTGCGGAATTGCTACGCCTGAAAAGGTTATCGGGCAGTTTGATGATCCCAGGTATTTTTTGGATCCTGATAGAGTTAATGCCGGTATACTGTGGTTTACTGAGGGTTATGTTGAATACAGGATTCCTAATTTTCTGCTTTCGGTACAGCAGCCCCATGAGTTGGAAATATCAATGGAACTTGGCTCTGAAGCTCCTGGAATAAATAATAATTGGCCTTCAGATATAACGTTCTTTCTGAATGAGAAAAAAATCGGCCAGTGGACCAGTCCTGGCGATTTTGGAAACACCCGGGGAAAGTATACCCCTGATTGGTGGAGTTTGCTGGTAGGACAATACGGACTTTATAAGGTTATTCGTATTACGCAGGACGGCTCATATATCGATGGGCTCAAAGTATCCGAAACGTCGCTGTCCTCTCTGGATATACGTCAGAAATACTGGTCTTTCAGAATAGCCGTTCTTCCAGACGCGTTGAATGTGGGGGGAGTAACAATATTCGGAAAGGGCTTTGGTAATTATAGCCGGGATATTATGTTCAAACTGTATTTTGAGTAAATGGTTAATTAAAGATGGTTAATTAAATGTATAGTTAATCCTGGGTGAATGATATTGATGTAATGACGTTAATAGCTCGTAACATTAATAAAAGGATTAGGTTTTAAAATGGAGAGTATAACAAAAAACAGGGTTGAAAAAAATACATTAGTTTCTATGGTTCGCAAAGCATTCCCGGAGCTTGAAATAAATAAAATTACAGAATTGAACGAAGGCTATTTTAACATATCTTATCTCATCGGACTTTCGGATAATTCCGAAGTAATCCTAAAGATTGCGCCTCCAAATGATATTGCGGTAATGACACATGAAATTAACATTATGTACAGTGAAGTAACTTCGATACGGATGGTGAAAAGAGAAACGGATATACCTGTGCCGGAAATCCTGTTTTACGATAATAGCCGTACTCTGTGCGGTTCGGAATATTTCTTTATGAGCAAGCTGGATGGCAATAGCTTTAATTCGTTGAAGAAATGTCTGACAGAAGAAGAAACAAGAGAAATTAAATTTGAGATAGGAAGGCTGAATAGAAAGATAAACCATATAACCAATGATAAATTTGGTTACTTTGGACAGCTGGATCGGCAGGGAGACGACTGGTATCAGGTGTTCTCGGATATGATAGGCGATGCGATACATGACGCTGAAGCATTAAAAATCGACCTGCAAACCCCAATAAAAAAAATATATGAATTATTAGCAAGGGACAAAGGCTATTTTCAGGAGATAACAAAGCCAAGGCTTGTACATTGGGACCTTTGGGCCGGCAATGTCTTTATCCGTGACAATAAAGTAACCGGACTTATTGATTTTGAACGCTGCTTGTGGGCGGATGAGTTGATGGAAGTCGGCTTTCGTACCTGTTGGTATAATGAGGCGTTCCAACAGGGCTACGGGACAAAGGAACTTAGCCATAGTCAGATGGTCAGAGCCAGATGGTATGATATTTATTTGTTTCTGATTTCGATCCTGGAATGTGATTACCGGAAGTATGAAACAAGAGACACTTATAATTGGGCGACTCAGATGCTGAAGAAATGGATTTCGGAGATGGAAAAGGATATTTGATTACATACCTGATTGAGTTCTTATTTTAATTATGAGGATTAATCAGCTCACATCATAAGCCCATTTCGCTCCTGGTTGCTCTCCTTTTCGACAGATTCAATTTGCCTAAAATCAGGAATGCTATATGCCATGTATTTTATAATATATGGCATAATTTTCGATCTGTTTTATCTCACTGATTCATAATGAAATGAAAGATACCCATTGAAAAGCACTTGGATATAATATAGAATTAACTAGTTAATATAAATAGTTATTGATTAACAAAAATATTAATGGAGGTTATGAAAGAATGGGGTCTGAAAAAACATTAACGATAAATGCATGTGAAAAAGGCGCTGCTCTGGGTGACTTGTTTGGTATTTTCTTTGAAGACTTGAATCATGCTGCAGATGGAGGAATGTATGCTGAGCTTGTGCAGAACCGCTCCTTTGAATTTGAACCTATAGATAACCCTTCTTATCATTCTCTGACTGCCTGGGAAAAGGTTGAACGCAGCAACGGAAAAGCTGAGATATACGTGGAAGAGAGTAATCCTCTTAATGAACGAAATACACATTATCTTGTTATTAATGTCTTAGAACCGGGAGATGGCTCAGGTATTATGAACGCGGGCTACAATACGGGTATTCCAATTATCAAGGGCCATATTTATTATTTTTCCTTTTACGCAAAACAGGCTTCAAGCCTGGAACAGACGGTACATATAACGCTTGAAAGCATATCAGGTGAAATCCATGCTCAAGCGGCTCTGGCGATTCATTCCAGTGACTGGGTAAAATATGAGGCAGCGCTTACTGCCGGCGCTACCGACTACAGCGGGCGTTTGGTGATTGCTTTACATGAAAGAGGAAAAGTGTGCATCGATATGGTATCCCTTTTTCCGGAGAAAACCTTTAAAAACCGTTCAAACGGTATGCGTGAAGACATAGCGCAGCTGCTGGCTGACTTAAAGCCTAAATTCATGCGTTTCCCGGGGGGCTGTCTTGTGCATGACGGTTCGCTTGATCCTGATGCGAGAAACTCCATGTACCGCTGGAAGAATACGATAGGGGCTGTTGAAAAACGGCCTGCCAGACGGAGCAATTGGGGCTATAATCAAACCCTTGGGATCGGATACTATGAATATTTTATATTTTGCGAGGACATTGGAGCAAAGCCTATCCCGATACTTCCGGCCGGGTATGATCCGCATCACAAGCGTATTGTTCCAATTAAGGATTTGCAGCCATGGATTGACGATGCACTGGACTTAATCGAGTTTGCCAACGGGGACATATTAACTGAGTGGGGGGCAAAAAGAGCTGAATTGGGGCATCCCGAACCCTTTGGCCTGGAATATATCGGAGTTGGAAATGAGGAAGTGGGGGAACCCTTCTTCGAAAGATACGCATACTTTCATAAAGCCATAAAGGCAAAGCATCCGGACATTAAAATAATTAATACCAGCGGCCCGTTTGCAGCAGGCGGGGAATATGAACGGGGCTGGAAATCAGCAAATGAAAACGGCTCCGATTTGGTAGACGAGCATTATTATCAGACCCCTGAATGGTTTTTAGCCAACCATCACCGGTACGACCATTTTAAATCAAATGGGCCAAAGGTCTTTTTAGGAGAATATGCCTCATGGGGGAATACCTATTATAATGCGCTTGTGGAAGCTTCGTATATGATAGGTCTTGAAAGAAATGCCCATGCGGTGGGGCTGGCCTGTTATGCTCCATTGCTATGCAATACCGACTATGTTAACTGGAAGCCGGATATGATCTGGTTCAACAATCACGAAGCCTTTGGAACTGCCAATTATTATGTGCAAAAGCTCTTTATGAATCATCAGGGAGACCGTTTACTGAAAATTAACGGCTGTGGCCTACATATGCCAAAGGAGCAAAAATCCGGGCCCATCACAGGGAAAATAGCCATTGCAGGTGACCAAATAGCTAGCCGGTTTTATGACATAAGGCTGAGAAATCGCGATACCGGTGAAGAAAAATCCATTTCCGAAATAACGGATCAAAAGGGTTGCGATTCTTTTAGCCTTTTTAATACTGAGTGGCGAAATTATAGCTTAAGCTTAAAGGCCATACGTAATAACGGAGAAAAAGGTTTCTTTGTCCATTTTGGTGAAAAGGACGAAAATAACCGCTTTAGATGGGAGATTGGCGGCTGGCAGAACCAGGATTCTGTGATCCTGTCGTTCATAAATGGCAGAGGTGCCTGCCTGACACAGAGCTTATTTTCTGTGGAGACTGACCGGGAATACAATCTTATGGTAGATGTAAATGAAAGACATATCCGCACCTACATTGACGGCGAGCCCATCAACACTATTGAAGACAAGCTTCCCGTGACAGAGCCTCTGTATTATTCCGCAAGTATGGAAAATACGACAGGAGATATTATTCTTAAAGTTGTTAATGTCCAGGACGCCCCGGAGGATGTCAAAATTGTTGTAGAGGGCATAAATAAAGAGCTTTTGTCAGGTAAAATATTTAAAATGAATGGGTACGAACCTGAAGACGTAAACAGCTTTACGGAACCGAGAAAAATTGCTATTGAAGAGGCACCTATTAATATAAAAGGTAATACCCTTTGTTATGAGTTTCCTAAACAGTCTATTACGATTTTTAGATTGAACAGCAGTCAATCGGCTATCGCGCAGGAGGGTTAAAAATATGCAAGCGTACTTGTTTGTACACTTTAAGGAAAAAAGAACACCGGATGGAGAACAGGTCTATTTTGGGGTAAGCAAAGACGGGTTCAACTGGGAAGAGGTTAATGGCGGGAATCCTGTTTTATGGAGTTATTATGGCGATAAAGGCGTGAGGGATTTTACGATTACCAGAACCAAACAAGGTAAATTTGTTATTATGGCAACAGACTTAAGTTTATCCTACGGTATGCTGAATCAGTATCAGAATTCATGGGGCAACATTTCCAGAAACGGAAGCAAGTGCCTGGTTCTGTGGGAGTCTGATGATCTCGTTCACTGGTCGGAACAGAGGATGGTTAAGCTGGGAAATGAAAATTTCGGCTGTCTTTGGGCGCCGGATATTATTTATGATGATAAAAACAGTGACTATGTCGTTCACTGGTCCTCCTCCCACAGCTCAAATCATTTTGGTCAAAAAGGAATCTATTATTCCCGAACAAAGGATTTTGTGCATTTTACAGACCCTCAGCTATTGTACCGCAAAGAGGACAGCGGCGTTATTGATTCCGCAATGTATGAGGAAGAGGGAAAGTATTATTTATTCTTAAAGAGTGAACGGAATCCTGAAAAAATTATTCTTATGGAATCAGAGTACGTAACCGGCCCCTTTCATAAGATAGAAGCATTTGATAAAAGCATGAAGGCGTTGGAAGCAGGAAAATATGAAGCCCCGACAGCAGTTAAACTAGCGGACGGCAGATGGTGCCTGTTCCTGGATTATTATGGCTGTGCTGCGGAAGAACAAGGCTATGTTCCGTTTATAGCTGATAAAATGTCAACAGGAAACTTCATTCGTTCGGATAAAGCCTTTAAATTTCCCTATGGTTACAAACATGGTACCATTTTAACTATTACCTTTGAGGAGTATGAACGGCTAAAAGCCTATAAAAAAATGCCATCGGAGTATTAAGCGTGTTGAGCCTGTAAACTGTAAAGGACAGAGTTGTTTTTGAACGATAGCTCAACAAGTAATTGTTTGCTGGAATATCCTACGAAAAATAATATTAATAGACCTACTCTGGCTCAGGTGCTGTCAATGCCCCTGAGCTTTTTCATGTAAAAAACCCTGAAAAATTTTAATTGTATGCAACCTTTTAGGTCTCTGGTGCGTCTATTGTGTGTAGGAGGTGACGTTCATGGCATTTAAGTCCTGCGGGCCGAAGGACTTTGAGGCATTGGTTGAAATGCATGAAAACCGCCTGTATCGGGCAGCGCTGGCCATAATGGGCAACACTGCCGATGCAGAGGATGTTGTACAGGAAGCCTTTTTGCGGGCCTATGAAAAGGCGCCTGAATTTGAAACGAGGGAGCATGAAAAGGCGTGGCTGATGAAGGTCACGGTGAATTTATGCCACTCCCGGCTGCGCTCACCATGGCGCAGGCGAATAGAACCCCTTTTGGAAACCTATCCGGCAAAGGAATGTGAGCAGCATGGCATCATGGAGCTGGTGCTGGGACTTCCGTCGAAATACCGTACGGTGATACATCTTTTCTATTATGAAGATTGTTCTGTGAAAGACATAGCCGAATTAACGGGACAAAAGGAGGGAACCGTGAAAAGTCTTCTTACACGTGCCCGGCAAAAGCTCAAACTAATTATGAAGGAGGGGGATAAGGATGAAAATCTATAAAGACTATATGGACTCAAGGATCGTTTCTCCGGCGCTGCATCATAAAATTCTGATAAGGGCATGGAGCGGAAAAGCCAAAGGGACTCCTGTTATGGCCTTGCGCTATGCTTTTATTGTGGCGTGCTTTTCCTTTCTCATTTTAAGTGTGGGGATGATGCCAGGTATTATTGACACTTATCTAATTCCCCCAGCAATTCAGACCCCCCTTGCCCTTACTCCCCAGACGCCTGGTGCCATCGCAGCCCAAACACCCCCGGCACTGTCTACACCTGCACTTCCCGGTTTCACCCTTGATTTTAATAAGGCGATGTATGAAGATTCTGCCAAGATTAATATTAGAGGGCATTTTTGGCAGGAGGTTTCAGAAAAGGAGCTGGAGTACCTTTTTCCTGTTTTAAGCCAATCCCGTAAGCTCACGGCCACCGCTCATTTCTCAGAGGGCAGCCTCCTCTATGTCATTGAAGCCAAGGTCATGTCCGATACGGGTGTTGAGGCAGTTATAAAGCTTTCACAGGATCGGGTTGAGACGGATTACACCGTCGATTCCGAAGCCAAAACCACCGATATTTCCGGGGTTCCTGTTACTGCAGGCTATTATGAAGCTTTAGACAGCACCTTGTACTTTGCCTCCTTTACCCTTGGCCAAACCGGTTTTTATGCGGAAGTTCAGGGAGGGGAGGAAGCGCAGGCGGAGCTGGCTTACGTTTTAGAAGAGCTTATAAAGGGCGGCAAAATCGACTTAAGTGCCATCGTCCCCGTATCGGTGCCGCTGATAAAAATGGAAGAGCTGACACTGGCTCAAGCCCTCTCGGATCCGGATTACGGCTCATATCTGCCAGAAAGCCTGCCCGATGGTTTTGTCCTTGAAGCTGCAAAACGCCGCATAAATCAGGAGCGAAACGACCTGCTTGCAGTATGGACAAAAGGGATGGGCTATGTGGAATGGCGCGTTTCAATTCTTGATGAAGAAGGCGGGAAGAGAATCACCGACATTGAGGATACCCGAAATTATGATCTGGCATTTTATCCCGTTCCAAGGGCGGAATCCGTGCCCGACAGCCTGCGGAAGATGGTTGAAAATCCCGTATTTCGAAGCGAGGATTTATCTTTGGAGGCAGTGAAAGCAAGAGCCTACACCCTTTCTGATCTGGGAGACGAACCCGGAAGCCGTATGCGGTTTGGCGTGCTTTTCGGGCAAACCCTGGTGGAGCTTAACGTAAAGGGTGTTGAGCCGGAAAAAATTTATGATATGCTTAAGAGCCTGTCACCCTGATTTTTACGCTGCAGGAAGCTTGGCCTTTCAAATAAGCATGAGGCAAAAACAAAAGACCGACGGGAAGTATATCCCGTCGGCTTTAAGTTAAGTATAACATATTACGTTTTGTCTAGCAGCAGTTGTTGTTGTTGTCGTTACAGCAGTTATTGCCGCCCCAGCCGCCGCCGCCGAAAATACCCGGGCAAAGCAAAAGAATGACAATAATTATAATAATCCACCATTCGCTGCCTCCGCCAAATATACCGCCGCCGTTATTACAGCAATTGTTTTTATCGCCCATTACTAACACCCCATAAAAGTGATGGCCTTCTTCATAGTATGCGGCTCAGCCAAAGGGTGATACAGAGGCGGGAGGCGTAATGCAGTTTATTTAATTGATACCGATAATTTTTTCGTATAGGGCCAGATATTCCCGCGCCGAGTTGCTCCAGCTGAAATCCTGAGCCATACAGGTCTTTACGATGTTCTCCCACTCATCCTTGTTTTTATAAACCTCAAGGGCTCGCTCCACTGCGCCCTTCATTTCATGAGCATTGTAGTTGGTAAAGGAAAAACCGGTTCCTTCCCTGGTGAAAACATTATAGGGAGTGACCGTATCCTTAAGCCCTCCGGTTTCTCGAACAATGGGAACGGTTCCGTAGCGCATGCTGAATATCTGGCTTAAGCCGCAGGGTTCATACATGGAAGGCATTAAAAACATATCGCTTCCCGCATACATACGCTGGGCCAGGGTTCCGTCATAGCGGATATTGGCGCTTACCGTTTTTGGATAACGTCTTTGAGCCTGTATAAACATTTCCTCATAGCCGAAATCACCGGTGCCCAAAATGGCAATCTGAACACCTAACCCTACAAGCTCATCCATCATACGGGCCACAAGATTAAAGCCCTTCTGATCGATAAGCCGGGAGATCATTGAAATGAGAGGTACATCGGGATTCACCTCAAGCCCCAAATCCTCCTGGAGCCGTCGCTTGTTTTCGTATTTACCCGAAAGATCCGAGGAACTGAAGGGAGCGTAAAGCTTGGGATCGGTTTCAGGGTTGTCGGTGTCATAGTCGATACCGTTAATAATACCGTAAAGATCGGCCGCTCTGTTTCGAAGCACCCCATCCATCTGCTCACCGTAAAAAGGGCTTTTTATTTCCTCGGCATAGGTGCGGCTTACGGTGCTGATGGCTGAGGAATAGGAGAGGCCGGCCTTCATGTAATTGACCTGGTCGTAAAAGGATATGCCGCCGGACAGGAAATAGCTCCATTCCAGGCCCAGGAGCTCATCCATAATGACCTTGGGAAAAACGCCCTGATATTTCAAATTATGTATGGTATACAATGTGTGGATATTTTTGAAAAAGCCTTCATTCCGGTATTGACGGTAATGGGCATCCAGAAGCACACTCACCAGGCCGGTTTGCCAGTCGTTGAGATGAATAAGCCGGGGCTGGAAGTCGATAAGGGGAAGAACCTCCAAAATGGCTTTGCTGAAGAAGGCAAAGCGCTCTCCGTCATCATAAAGGCCATAATACCACTCCCGGTCAAAATAAAACTTGTTGTCGATGAAATAGAAGGTAACGCCCTCATGGTTCAGCTTAAATACGCCGCAATATTGCCTGCGCCAGGTGAGATCCACGTAAGTATAGCCAATGAATTCCATTTCTTTAGTGTACTTATCAGCTATTTGAGCGTATTTGGGCAATACCACCCGAATATCCGCACCCAGCTTTTTAAGAGCCTTGGGCAGAGAGCCTGCCACATCGGCCAGACCGCCGGTTTTAACAAAAGGCGCGGCTTCGGAGGTTGCATACCATATTTTCAGATCCTTCATAGTCTGTTATTTTCCTTTCAAAGGAGTGAAACGGCACGGAGTCTTCCGGCCCTTTTTCTATTATCCCACATTTTCCATTAAAAAAAACACCTTTAATGTTAAATACATCGGCGTCCATATGCGTAAACTAAAGAAAAAAGAAAGCAGCGAAAGGAGGTGCGCAAGCATGAAACCAAAACCGCCAAAACCAGATCCAAGCAACCTCAAGGCGTTTGCTACCAATGCGGTCACAGAAATTTATGAAACGGAGCCTGAATCCAATCTGCCCTTATCCTCAGACCGGAGTGTGGAGGATGCAAGAGATTTCTCCACTGAAAACAAAAAATAAGAATGCGAGTGTCCTATAAGCCCGGGCCTTGTCAAAATCGGACTGGCAGTATGAATCATATACTGTATAAGGAATACAGACGGAGACAAGGCTATGAAGGTACTGAACCTCAATCAGAGTGTCTATCAGGCAACCGAGCAGTATCCCGAGCTCATCCCCATTATTGCCGGATGGGGTTTTCCTCAAATTCGGAATACCCACTTAAGACGTACAATCGGAAGAAGATACACCTTAGCACAAGCTATTAGAGGCTTAAACCTCGATAAGCGCAGAATTATCGAAAAGCTTAGTCAAAACGGCTTCCGCGTTGTTGAATAAGTGAAGGCCCCACTCCCTTTCAGCCCTATTTGCATACGCAAATGGCTGCCAATGAAAAGCACAGGGACATAAAATCCTGTGCTTTTTTGTCATACTCCCAAGGACAAATGCGGTAAAATAGAATAAAGATATAAATAAAAAAACCAACCGGATTCGGAGAAAAGCATGCAAAAGTTAAATGAGCTTATTAGTGAACTGACATTGGAGGAAAAAGCCGCCCTGCTGGAGGGAGTAGACTCCTGGATGACCAATGCCATACCTCGGCTGGACATTCCGGCCCTTTATCTGACGGACGGGCCTCATGGCCTTCGAAAGGTGAGAAAGTCCAGGGGAGGTTTTGGAGTAGGAGACAACGAGCATTCCACGGCTTTTCCTACCTCGGTTACCCTTGCTTCAACCTGGAATCCGGACAATGCGCGGCAAATGGGAGAGGCCATTGCCCGTGAGTGCGCAGACGCTCAGGTGGATGTTCTTCTGGCTCCGGGTGTAAATATCAAGCGAAGCCCTCTTTGCGGCCGCAATTTCGAGTATTTCTCCGAAGATCCGCTGCTAACGGGTGTTATGGGAAGTGCTTTTGTCCGTGGTGTCCAAAGCCGAGGCGTAGGCTGCAGCATCAAGCATTTTGCTGCCAATTCCAATGAAAATTACCGTTTTACCGGGGACAGCGCCGTGGATCCCAGAGCCCTTCGAGAAATCTATCTGCGCGCCTTTGAACGTATTGTAAAGGAAACCGGGCCGTACACGGTGATGTGCTCCTATAACCGGTTAAACGGAATCTTCGCATCCCAGAATTCATGGCTCTTAACTAAGATATTGAGGGAGGATTGGGGCTTTGACGGCCTTGTTGTCACCGACTGGGGCGCAACCTGCAACCGGGTGGAGGGGGTTAAGGCCGGATGTGACCTGGACATGCCGGGAAGCGTCTGGTATAACCGTCGAGGCCTCATTGAAGCGGTAAAGGCTGGCACCCTGCGGTCGGAAGTACTGGATAAGGCCGTTGGACGTGTTTTGAACCTCATAGGGAAATGTGCCCAGCGCAATAATGCTTCCCGCCATAATGCCAAAGACCATGCCCGTCTGTCCTTGGAAATAGCTATGGATGGGGCGGTTCTTCTTAAAAATGACGGCATACTCCCCTTAAGCGGCAAGGAAAGCCTGCTTGTGGTGGGCGAAATGTTTGAAAAGGTGCGTTACCAGGGGGCGGGATCTTCCCTTATTAACCCTCCGGAGGTTATTACGCCAAAAGACGCCTTTGACCGCCGGGGTATTGCCTATGCCTATGAAAAGGGCTATGAGGGCTTTGAAGCAAAGGGCAGCCCTGAACATACCCGGGCTGTCCTGACCGCAGCACAAAAAGCCGATACCATATTGTTTTTCGGCGGGCTTACGGATTTTGAGGAAAGCGAAGGCTTTGACAGGGAGCACATGAAAATGGGGGAAAGCCAGACCTCCCTCATAAAGGAGCTTGTTTCAGCCGGTAAAAAGGTGGTCCTTGTTCTGTTTGCGGGGGCGCCGGTAGAGCTTCCGTTTTTTGAAGGGCTTTCGGCGCTTCTTAATATGTATTTGCCGGGAATGTACGGCGGTGAGGCGGCCTGCGCCCTTTTATACGGAGAGGCTAATCCCTCGGGAAAGCTGGCTGAAAGCTGGCCCCTTTGTGCGGAGGATTCAAGCTGTTATGGCGACTATAACCGCAAGTCTGTTTCAATATATTACGAAAGTATTTATGTAGGCTACCGGTTTTATGATAAAGCCCAAACCCCGCTCAACTTCCCCTTTGGCTATGGGCTTTCCTATACCACCTTCTTATACGGAGAGCTTGAGGTAAGTGAAAACAGCGGCCAAATAACCGTTAATGTACAGATTAC
This sequence comes from Bacillota bacterium, assembly GCA_023424865.1. Next base: position 15,418 of record JAFADM010000041.1, read on the forward strand.
CAATAATGGCTTAAGGGACGGTGGGGAGGTAGTCCAGCTTTATGTTAAAAATGGGGAAAGTCAGGTTTTTAAAGCTGAAAAGGAGCTGCGGGCCTTTACAAAAATTTATCTTAAGACAGGTCAAACCGGTACGGCAAAACTGGTATTCAATAAATCCGATCTGGCCTATTGGAACCAAAAGCGGGAGGCCTGGGTCCTGGAAAACGGCACATACACCCTATGTATTGCCGCATCTGCCTGGGATATTCGCTTAACTGCACCCCTTCACATAAAAGATTGTGAAAAGTCGGAAAATCCTTATTCTGAGGTGGTCGCCTCTTCCTATGCCATGCCGCCCCGGGACATTCCCGCATGCTTTTCCGAGCTTCTCGGCGGTAAGGTGCAGCCTCTTCCGGAACCGCTGCCGCTAACCCTTGAATCTCCCCTTGGGGATCTTCCTTTGACCAAAACAGGCCGATTTCTCCACCGGATAATCCTGCTGATTCTTAACCGGGATTATACCAAAGCGCTTAAAAACCCCAATCCGCTGGAGCGGGACACCCAATTGAAAAATGCCTATTTTTTAACCCGAATGATGCCCTATAATTCCCTTCGTTCCATGAGCATGTCCTCCGGGGGACGGTTAACCGGCAAAGCGGCTTCGGCGCTGGTTATGCTGGCTAACGGACAGTATATCCGCGGGCTTTGGACCTTAATAAGAAGAGAAAAAATAATCCCTCTTCCCAGCGGGAGAAAGCGCTGAAGGCTGTAGAAGGGGATTTAGGGCTCTGCTGCCTATCTAGGGTCAGGCCGAGGCCTTCTCTAAAACCGGCGTATCATGGGATTCCCAGTTGACATGGAGTATCATCAGCGTTGTTATAAAGGCCGCGGCGTAATTGGAGAAGAGATTGCCCCAGAAAACCGAGTCGTAACCAAGGACATGCTCCGTCGCCAGAATGAAGATATACCGCAAAAGCCATATCCGAAGAACACTGAGCACCAGCGTGATGCGTGTTCGGCCAAGGCCGATAAAGGCACCCTGTTGCACCATACAGATGCCAAAGCCGATAACCGAATAGGTATAGATACTGAGGGCGTGATTGGCAACTGCAAGTACCTCCGGCTCCCGGGTAAACAGGATGGTGATTTTTGACGAAAGAGGAACAATGATTGCAATGAGAAGGGCAGCGGTTATGGCGCTTATGACACAGCCTGTGAGACAGGAGGAGCGTGCTTTTTTGCCCTGACCCGCCCCGATATTCATACTGACCATGGTGGTGACTGCCGCGCCGAAAGAGGACGGCAGAATAAAGCACACGGAAGAAATATTATTGGCAATGCCCTGACCGTTTAAGACCACGGCACCGTATTTTTCAACCTCATTGTTTATAAGGAAGAAGCCGAGGTTCAGCATAATGCTCGAGAGCATGGAAGGAATGCCTACCCTGAGAAGCTCACGAATGATCTGCCAGTCAAACTTAAAATCGGACAAAGTGAGCTTGTCCTCGCCGGAAGAATGGAAGAGCTCCAGGTACATCCAAAGGGTTATTAAGGCGTTGGAGGCCAGGGAGGCCATAACGGAGCCTACCAGACCCCAACGGAAAACGGCGATGAAAAGCAGATTAAAGACGATTTTAAGCGCCAGCATGAGAAGCATTCGGGTAAAGGTATCCTCAGGCCTTCCGTTGGCGTTTTTAATGGCATTATAGATGGATTCCATGAAGGAAAAGGGCAGTACAGCGGCACTTAAGGCCAGATACAGAAAAACATTGGAGGATATTTCATCATTAACCCTGGCTGATACCGGAAAAGCAAGTGCGATAAGTACAGGGGCCAGAACAAAGCCCAGCAAAAAGGCAAAGACAATGAGCTGGGTGGAAATCCGCCGGCTCTTTTCAAAATCACCTTTCCCGTTAGTCTGGCCGATAATGGCCATTCCCGCCGCACTCAGGCCCTGAGCAAGGGCTGCGGACATATTAACTACAGGGGCACTATATGTAATAGCGCTTGCAGCCACAGTTCCCACCACATTATTAATAAAAAGGCCGTCTATAACCGGAATAATTGACTGAATCAATCCGACCATAAGGGAAGGAACCGAAAGCATCAAGAGGGTAGAGGAAATGCGCCCGTTGATAATGAGATTACGTCGTTGTTCAATATCCTGCTTTAAAAAACCGAAGTGCATAGCAATACCTTCTAAATTCTGGAATATACCGAACATTTATTCCGTACAGAAAGTAGATTATACGCTTA
>JAFADM010000068.1 GCA_023424865.1 Bacillota bacterium
TATAGGCTTTATGATGAAACTGCCGTGAAAAGGCTTGAGCAAATACTTATTCTGCGTAAGCTCAATATCAGCATAAAGGATATTCAACGTATATTCAACGCATCTGACTCCGATGTCGTTTTAGATGTCCTCAGTAAAAAGGTCCAGCATATTGACGATGAGGTTGCGCTTCTACACGAGTTGAAGGATATTGTGCTGGAGTTCATCCGGCAAATTGAGAAGATAGACTTTGGCAGTGATTCCGACGTAAAAATGCTATATGGAAAAGCAAAAGAAATTGAAACCCATCTAACAAACGTCGATTATATTGGCAAGCCGTCCAACGTAGAACGCTTGCTGGAGACTGCTGAAAAACTGGAACGGGAACCGGATATTCTAATTGTTGAAATGCCCTCCTGCCGCATGGTAACATCAGGGCTGCTGGCAGATGACAACGAACTCAACCGATTCGACGCGATGTGGATGCGTCTTGGTTCACGTATCGCCGATAAGATAAACCCCCGTGATTTCATGTATCACGATGAGGAATATAAAAAAAGCGTTTGGTTATTTTTAATTGAGGACTGGATGACCGAGGCCGACACCGAGGGGTATAAAATTATCACGTTTGAAGGCGGACTGTTCGCGTCAGCGCTTGCGGACAGTTGGGAATATAACGAATATGATCGGGTATACAAGGGTATAAAGGCATGGCTCGCAAAGCAGGAAAATCTTGAACTTGATGAAGGGGCCGGCCGCCATCTGTTATACCACTTTGCCGGGCCTCACTCGGCTAAGATGAAAGAATGGAATTACGGTAAGATTCGTTATTTTGTGCCCATTAAGGTTATAGGGGGATAAAAAAATAGATAACTATCATGCTCACTATCTAGCGTTGGAATATGCAAACGCCATCCTTTCTGTTCCTGAAAGCTATCCGCTAAAGAAGGGTATAGCCGAAAGCTTCAGGGAAAGCTTTAAAGCATTAGTCGAGTTTGCCAAAGCTATGTACCTGGATATTGCAAAGGCTCCTGAAAAATACGGAATACCCCTATTTGATGTAAACGATCCTCATAACGGTGTAAAAAGTCTGATGGGGCAGGGGCTTATTCATCATAAATCATGGGCTTCCCTTCACAGGGCGATGGATGTCTTATACGCGCTGTCATATGCGGGCGAAATGGAAGGCGACGTTTTAAAAGCAGATGCGCGGCTATTCGCTTCTAAAGTCAAAGAAATGAAACTGGCCGGATATGCTTCGCTATTTGATGGACTTGAGGGTATCAATTTTGTTTTCGCAGGATACGCACAGGGCAAGATTAAAGACGATTTTATAACGGTTTCCTTTCCTTCCAATCCGAAAATTATAAAAGCTTTAAAGACATACTGTGATTGCAGAAATATTGACGAAAGCCAAAGACCCTATGTTAAGGGAAATTTGGATTTTTATGCTTTTGACTATAAATTCACCTCGGATTTAAGTGCGCTGCCTGAAATCAACTGGGTCAAGGATAAAATTTTTACCTGGACGCCTGAGGCGAAGGAATTTTATATGAGCTTTTATCGCTATATAACAAAAAATCTAAAGGTTGTATATAAAAGCGTTGACCCACACAGCGATTTTTACATTAACGGTCAAATGGCAGCAAAGCTAAGGTATGAGGATGATTATTGGCGGCATGAGATTGGTTGTTTTACAAATTCTGAATACAAGGAAATAATGACCAGGGGCAAGAGGTCTTTCTTTGTACTGATTCTTTATTTACGCATTAAGGACGACAAACATAAAGACAGATTTGATAACCTTTCCACACCTCTTATCGAGTATATGAAAAGTCAAAAATGTCAGGATTGCAACGCATTTGAAAAACATAAAACCAAAAGCGCAGGACGATGTCCATATACTGTTATTTGGATCCATGAAGGCGTCGAATATAAAAGCTGTGCGTTCGGCTGCTTCCATTTTGAAAATCCCAGGCTTGAAGACATTCCCGCGTTTTGCGAGTTATTAGCCACTGAATACGAAAGACCTGGAATTAAAAATATAAACAGATGCCATGTGCGGGCTTAACTGTGGGTATTTGGAACACAAAAGGGCCTCCTATACGAAGCCCCTTTTGGTTCCCAATATCTAAGCCAAGCCTAATACCTTGGCAAGCCTAATACCTTTAATAAATTAATTGCCCGCCAGCCCCTTCTGGGCGTCAATCAAGCCGCCGAACAAAGCGTTCTGAAAAGTTTCGTCAACGCTTATTTTCCACTTGCCGTCTGCTTTAACAAGACTAATATCAGCAGTAAGGGTAGTTGTCTGGACGTCAGCATTTCCCATAATATCAAGGAGTATCTGCTCTGTTTTTGAATCAAAATCCTCTTCATTTATTTCCTCTTCAGAACCGGCATTCTCAAAGACCGCCGTAATGGCCTGGCTTAAAAATTCTCCCATAACATAACTCATGTCAATATTGGTAATCTCAGTTGTTACAGTGGCGGTGTCTCCATTGATTTGAGAAGAAACAACCTTAAAGGCCAATTTATCTACAAGAAGCTTTGTGCTTTCATCCTCTCGGTTCAGTTCAAAATCTGCTCCAAAAAGGTCTTCGGAATCAAAATAGGTACCCATGTTTTCGGTGTCGATGTTTTTTATGGCGGTCAAACCGTTTGTGACCACCTCTTCAGGGCTTGCGGTTTTGCCGCAGCCTGTTGCCATAAGGGTAAAACAGAGCACCGCAGCTGCTAGGCTTAGAAGTTTTTTCACAGCATATTCCTCCTATATCTTTGTTTACCATCTTACTTGATATTGGAAGGAAAAGCAACTCCGGCGCCGCTTAAGCCCTGGTTGTCAGTACAGAGGAAATTGGCTGCAAAGGGCCGTTACCTCCTTGCGGATTTCGTCCTGCAAGGCTTCATAGTTATTGGCCGTTGCTTTTATAAGCCGGGCAATTTCCTTCATCTGTGCTTCCTTCATCCCCCGGGTTGTCACAGCCGGGGTGCCTATACGGATCCCGCTGGTAACAAAGGGGCTCTGGGGATCGTTGGGCACCGTATTCTTATTTACGGTAATGTACACCTCATCCAGCCTGTTCTGCATTTCCTTGCCGGTTAAGCCCATATTTCGAAGGTCCACCAGCATCAAATGGGTATCCGTACCACCGGACAAAAGCTCAAAGCCTTCACCTATTAAAGCGCCGGCTAAAGCAGCCGCATTTTGCACCGTCTGCTTCTGATATTCGGTAAATTCAGGCCTCAGCGCTTCACCCAGGCAAACGGCCTTGGCGGCGATAATGTGCATGAGAGGTCCTCCTTGAGTACCGGGAAAGACCGCTTTATTAAACTGCTTTCCAAACTCTTCATCCTTGCAAAGGATTAAACCGCCTCTGGGACCTCGAAGAGTTTTATGAGTTGTAGTGGTAACCACATCCGCATAAGGTATGGGATTTTGGTGAAGCCCTGCGGCAACAAGCCCGGCAATGTGAGCCATATCAACAAAAAGATAGGCCCCCACCTCCCCGGCAATTTCCGCGAAAAGATCGAAACGGATTTTACGTGAATAGGCGGAAGCTCCCGCAACGATCATTTTGGGCCTGTGGGCTTTGGCAAGCTCACGAATACGGTCATAGCAGAGAGTCTGCTCTTTTTCATCCACACTGTAGGGAATAAAGTTAAAGTATTTACCCGACAGGTTTACCGGACTGCCGTGGGTAAGGTGGCCCCCATGGTTGAGGTTTAACCCCAGTACCGTATCCCCGGGCTCTAAAAGCGCATAATAAACCGCAAGGTTGGCATTGGCCCCGGAATGAGGCTGAACATTGGCGTAATCCGCATCAAAAAGCTTTTTGGCACGCTCGATGGCCAGGCTTTCAACACTGTCCACACACTGGCAGCCGCCATAATAGCGTTTCCCCGGATAACCTTCCGCGTATTTATTGGTCATAACATTGGCCATAGCCGCCATTACCTGGGGTGAAACGATATTTTCCGAGGCAATGAGCTCCAGATTCCGCTGCTGGCGGGCAAACTCCGCCTCAATGGCCTGCCCTGCCTGGGGATCGTATGAGGTAAGGTAGTTCATGATTTCTTGAATCATAGCTGATACTCCTATTTACGTATTATTCGCCAGGGGTTTGCTTTAAGCTTATCGTGTCAAGTGTATGTGGGTTGTAAAGAGGGCCTGTTCTTGCCGGGGACCCGGGCGCCATGACAATTTCATCCCAAGGGTTAATCTTTATCCAAACACCTTATTGTACACAGCCTTACCTGACGGAGTAACGGCAATACCCCCCTGGGCCGTTTCCTTTAATTGATTGGGCAGCATTTTGCCTACCCGGTACATGGCTTCAATGGCCTCGTCGGCGGGTATGACACAGGCCATGCCGCCAAGAGCCAGCTCCGCGCTGATTACCGCATTAACCGCCTGGCTGGCGTTTCGCTGGGCACAGGGGATTTGAACCAGGCCGGCCACAGGATCACAAACAAGGCCCATGCAGTTCATGAGAGCAATAGAGACGGCATTCAACGCCGCCTGGTTTGAGCCCCCTGCCATTTGTACCGCAGCGGCGGCAGCCATGGCCGCTGCTGCCCCGCATTCGGCCTGACAGCCGCCCTCCGCTCCGGACACGGTAGCGTTGAGCATAATGACAGCACCGACGCCGGAGGCTGTTATCAGGCCTTCCAGAACAGTTCTCCGGCTTAAGCCCAGACGCTCCTCCACCGACATTAAAACAGCAGGCAGAACGCCGCAGGCTCCGGCAGTGGGCGCTGCGCAGATTTTTCCCATGGAGGCGTTTACCTCGCTTGCGGACAAGGCCCTGGCCATGACCCGATTTATAAATTCACCGCTTAAGCTCTGTTCCTTTGCCGAGTACGCCTGATGCTGCTCCGCCATGCCCTCAATAAGTCCGCCGGCTGTGGCAAGCCCCCTTGTAAGGGCCCGTGTCGCCGACTGGCGCATGATTTCATAGCGGCGTTCCATCTTGATAAACACCTCTTCTTCGGTCATGGAGGAAAGCTGACATTCATTTTTAACAACAGGTACCCACAGGGGCGTCCCCTGGTTATTTGCCAGGCGAAGAAGGTCATTCATTTTTCGGTACATGCGCTAACCCTCCTGGGGCGGTGACGGAATAAGGCCCACGCTTAAAACCCCGGTCACCTGTTCAATGCTTTTGGCAACCCTCGGGCTTATGGCATCGTCGGTTTCAATGACACAAAAGGCGGTATCTCCCCGTGCCGTGCGGCTAAGCTTCATAATGCCGATATTGATGCCATTTGCTGCCAGAATGCGGCTTACCTCGCTGACAAGGCCCCGCTCATCCTTCTGCCGGATTAAAAGAGTGGGAAGCCGACCGCTTAGCTCAACATCAAAACCGTCTATGCGCCGGAGAACGATTTGTCCGCCGCCAATGGAGGAACCAATAATTTCGCTATGGCTTCCGTCTTCAAGATCAAAAGTCATTTTAACCGTGTTTTCATGAAAGCCTTCCAGCTCGGTTTCATAAAACACATAGCTGAGTCCTTGCCTTGTTGCCAGGTCAAAGGCATAGGACAGCCTGTCGTCATCCTCAAAGAGGCCCAGGGCTCCTGCCACAAGCGCTTTGTCTGTTCCATGGCCCTTGTAGGTTTTGGCGAAGGAACCGTGAAGGCCGAAGGAGACATGGGTGAAGGGTTTTCCGGCAATATTCCGCGCCATCCGGGAAAGTCTCGCCGCTCCAGCCGTATGTGAGCTGGAAGGCCCTATCATGACAGGGCCCGTCACCTCAAAAATACTGATGTTCATGAAGTCCCACCTCCTGTTTCTTTATACCAGGTCGGAGCCTTCATCTGTCTTTGCAATGGCGTTAAGAAAACGGACATAGCTATCCTTGGTATAGGCGGGCTTAAATGCGGAGCAAAGGGCCTGTGCCTCTTTTCCTCCGTCAAATAAAAGATCCACCACCGTCAGGGCCATGGCTTTAGCAGGATAGAGGTAGGCCACTTCCTCATTGACAACGGAAAAATCGCTGTTGTGCACATGCCCGCCAAAGCCTCCCGTAAAGGGGTGAATGCAGGGCATCATAAGACTTAAGTCCCCCATGTCCGTAGCCCCTCCTGCCGAAATGGTCTGAGACAGATTTTCCTTGCCCACAAGGGGAAGGATGTTCCCGGTGTAAAGCTCCGTAAGCCCGCTCTCCTGAACAAGTGTCAGATATCCCGGAAGATCCTTTATGGTAACAGAAGCGCCTACGGCATAGGCCGCTCCTCTTATGGCACGGTTTACCTTTTTATTGGCCTCTGCCGCTCCCTCCATGGTGTTGCCGCGAACATGGGTTTCCATGCGCACGTCGGCAGGAACGATATTTACCAAATCACCGCCTTTGGTGATAATGGGATGAACCCGTATGCCGTCTCCTTCCCGGAAGGTTTCCCTCAGGCTATGTATGAGCATCATGGCTCCTGAAGCCGCGTTGAGGGCATTGACGCCTAAATGGGGGAAGCCGCCCGCATGAGCCTCCTTGCCCGTAAAAACTACGGTTTTTGCGATAAAAGCGCTGGTGGTGGTATTGATATAGGCCATGGGTTCGGGGCAGTTGGATTGGGCATGAACCATCATGGCCATATCCACATCATCGAAGGCACCGGTGGCAATAAGCTCCTGCTTGCCTCCCAGAAAAGATATCGCACCTTTGTCTTTAAGATTTGCCCGGTACTCAATTTCAACAAACTCCTCGGCAGGTACGGCAAAGAAAATCGCTTCCCCCGATAATTCTTTCATTGCCCCCGAGTACAGAAGTCCAAAGGCTGCCCCCAGCATGGAGGCAATCTGGGCATTGTGTCCGCAGGCATGGGCCGCGCCCGTGTCGGGATCCGCATAGGGGTGGGAGGGGCAAACCACCGCGTCCAGCTCACCGATTACCGCAACCCGGAGGCCCGGCTCTTTTCCCTTAAGCCTTCCTTTTACTCCTGTTATCGCAAGGCTCTCCTCAAAGGACACCCCGATTTCCTTAAAAACCTCTTTAACAAGGGCAGAGGTTTTAAACTCCTTAAAGCCCAGCTCCGGGTTTTTTAGAATAGTTTTTCCGATTTCATAAATTCTCTCGCGGTTGGCATCAATGGCCTTGCATACGGCCGCTTTCAGTTGCTCTTTATCCAAAGGGCACCTCCTGTAATTTTATTGTGCTTTAAATTCATGCTTTGGCCTTTTTAAAGCATTCAACCACCCTGTCCAGGTCCTCCCTGGAATGGGCAGCGGATACCTGGGTGCGGATGCGAGCCCTTCCCTGGGGTACAACGGGATAGGAAAAGCTCACCACGTAGACCCCAAGCTCCAGCATCCGTTTAGAAAGCCGTACTGCTGTGGGAGCGTCATAAAGCATCACCGCTACGATGGGATGGGTACTTTCTATAATGTCAAAACCCACCGAACGAAGCTTTTGCCTGTAATACGCCGTGTTTTCATAAAGCTTTTCCCGGTACTCCGGATTTCTGTCACAAATGTCAAGGGTTTTAAGAGCACCGCAGACTAAGCCGGGAGCCAGAGTATTTGAAAAAAGATAGGGACGGCTTTTTTGCCTGAGAAGCGCCACGATCTCCTTCCGGGCGCTGGTATAACCGCCGCTGGCGCCTCCCAGGGCTTTGCCCAGAGTACCCGTTAATATATCCACCCTGTCGGCGACACCGCAATATTCCGGCGTGCCCCTTCCTGTTTCTCCCAAAAAGCCAACGGCGTGACTGTCGTCCACCATAACCAGGGCATCGTAGCGATCCGCCAAATCGCAAACACTCTTAAGATCCGCTATGAGGCCGTCCATGGAAAAAACCCCGTCAGTGGCAATAAGGCGTATACGGGCATCCTTCGAATCCTTAAGACATTGCTCCAGCGCCGCCATGTCTCCGTTGGAATAGCGCAGCCGTTTGGCCTTGCAAAGCCTTATTCCATCGATAATGCTGGCATGGTTGAGACTGTCGCTTATAATCGCATCCTCTTCTGTCAGGAGGGTTTCAAAGAGGCCGCCGTTGGCATCAAAACAAGAAGAATAAAGGATGGTATCGTCCATTCTCAAAAAGGAGGACAAACTTTTTTCCAGATCCTGATGTATTTTCTGTGTGCCACAGATAAACCGGACGGAGGAGAGGCCATAGCCCCAGTCTTCCATGCCTTTCTGGGCAGCTTTTATAATTTCCACGTTATCCGCAAGCCCCAGATAATTGTTGGAGCACATATTTATAACGTTTGACGCCTGCTGGGTATGAATATGGCTCCTCTGAGGCGTCAAAATAACCCGCTCCTCCTTATAGAGCTTTTGTTCCTTGAAGGCCTCCACGGTTTTTTCAAAATACGTTAGTGCCGATTTCATGTTTCATCATCCTTCCTTACCTTTGATAGGCCTTGCGCCAATCCAGCACCACCTTGCCGCACCGGCCGCTGTTCATCACTGCAAAGCCTTTTTCAAAATCCCAAAAATCAAATTCATGGGTGATTATGGGCTCAATGGTAAGGCCGCTTTTAAGCATAGCCTTCATTTTGTACCAGGTTTCATACATTTCTCTTCCATATATCCCTTTTATTACAAGGCATTTTAATACCACCTTGCCCCAGTCCAACGTGGCATTCTCTCCGGGAAGCCCCAGAACCGCCATTTTCCCGCCATTATACAGACTATCTATCATGGAGTTGATGGCTGAGGGATTTCCAGACATCTCCAGGCCCACATCGAAGCCTTCGTTAATGCCAAGCGCCTTCATTTTTTCGGGTAGGCTCTCTCTTGCAACATTGACCGTGTTAACCGGTGCAAGCTTTCGGGCCAGCTCCAGCCTGTAGTCGCTGACATCGGTGATGACCGTATTTCTGGCTCCGATATGGCTGCATACGCAGGCCGCCATAATACCGATAGGCCCTGCTCCCGTTACCAGTACATCCTCTCCCGTAACATTAAAGGAAAGGGCGGTATGGACGGCATTACCCAGGGGATCAAAAATGGCGCACAGCTTCTCGGGAAGCTCAGGTTCACATTTGACCACATTGCAGGCGGGGAGGACCAGGTATTCGGCGAAAGCCCCGTTCCGATTGACCCCAACCCCCCGGGTTTCTTTGCACAGATGCATTTTTCCGGCCTTGCAGTTTCTGCAGGTGCCGCAGACAATATGCCCCTCCCCGGATACCCTGTCCCCCAAGGCAAAGCCCTGTACATTTTGACCAATTTCACAAACTTCACCCACATATTCATGGCCTGTTACAAGGGGCGGCAGGATGGTTTTTTGAGACCAGGGATCCCAGTTGTAAATATGGAGATCCGTACCGCAAATGGCCGTATACCGTATTTTAATTTTTATATCATTAGGCCCGGTTTCAGGGACTGCGACCCTTTCAAGGCTAAGACCCGGGCTCCCTTCTGTTTTCACCAGCGCATACATTGTGTGAGACAAGGCGACGACCTCCTTAAAAATGGAATAGACAATAGAAATAGAAGATAAGAGACGGTGAGGTATGAGGAAGCTCGGCGAAAACCTTCTTCGGAAGTCGCCGGACCCTGGCTGACGGATTAGGCGTGTCATACTTTCCAGGTTAGAATAGCACAGAAGCCGAACCACGGGGTAATATGAAAATTCGGGTTAAATCCATAAAAAAATGCTTTACCCCACCCCGCGACTTATCTTAAGGTCCTTTATTTCATTGGTTTAAATATGGCCCCTTACTCTTTGCCTGCGCTGCCTGGACATAAATCTTACTCCAGCGTCCCATTAAGTCAAAATCCAAATTGAAGACCCAATATATGAGAGTTGCGGTTCCTTAAGCTCAATGGTAAAATAGCTGTAACAAAAAAACGATTACAATGCAGCAAATTATACAGCAATGGAAGTGATACGGTGGAACTTAAGCAAATTGAGTATTTTTTGGAGGTTGCCCGCACCGGTTCTTTCAATAAAGCGGCGCAAAGCCTCTTTGTATCCCAGCCCAATTTGAGCTACGCCATTAAAAGCCTTGAAGCCGAATTGGGCAGCGATCTTTTTGTGCGCACAAGCAAGGGTATACAGCTTACCGATTTCGGGCAGCAGTTCCTTGTTTATGCCGAGCCTGTGAATCAACAGTTCCAATTTTTGAATTTTATCTGCAAGGACATCCTGCATGCCCAGCGCACCGCTTTTTCCGTCAGCTCTCCCAGCTTCCGCTTTATTCTGGAAAAGTTCATCGAGATCTATGAAAAGTATGAAAAAGAAAATGTGAGCTTCTCCCATAAAGAGGATTTTATTATGAATACCCTTAATGATGTGGAAACAACGGCGTGTGATATCGGAGTGGTCACCTTTATCTCCTCCCAATGGAAAACCTGGTCCCGGCTTTTTAATGCAAAGGATCTGGAATATACCCGGCTTTCCAATGAAACGCCCCAGGTCATTATAGGCGAGAAAAACCCCCTATACCCTATGGGGCTTACCTCCGTAACCAGCGAGCAATTGGAGCCTTATCCCTTTGTTATCGCTCATGCAGATATTTTTTACAGCTCCGGCAAGGAGGAGGACGGCTTTGACTTTATTGACGAGCAGCGCAGGAAAAGCCGCATCATGGTCTCCAACCGTCTTTGCGTCTACGATGTACTTTTGAGGACCAATGCCTACAGCATTTGTTCCAATACCACAAATGTTTATAAGGGAGAAACCCTCTACAAGAAAATCAAGGCCATACCCTTGAAGCATCCCGGCTTTACCTTTGAAATTGGTTGGGTGAAGAAGAAAAACACCCAATTGTCCAGAGTCGGCATCGATTTTGTGGACAGGCTGGAGCAACTGTTCCTTTAAGACCATTATCAACAATTTTTATTGGCCTGGCTTCAATTTTCATATTACCTTCCCGGCACCCGGGTATGATACTATGTTTTCTAGAGTGATGACAATGGCGTTATTGCAATGGCGTTTTTGTTCATCGCTTTTTTTATAGCCTGTGGGGCTATGGCAAGTCATTTTCGGATGTTCAAAAACAACTCAAGTGCACCGCATTATTATTTCTGAAAGTGAGGAACCTGGCTATGGTAAAAACGGGAGAACCGAATCCTCTTTTTTCTTCTATCTTATTAAGGAAAAATCATTTCAGCTCAAAGCCTCCTGCCAGCCGTTTTGTAACGGTAGAGGGCAGGCAGATGCACCTTGCGGATTATGGAAAGGGAGAAAAAACCATTATTTTTATGTCGGGCCTAGGAACGGCTTGTCCTTCCATTGACTTTCTCCCCCTTATCAATCACCTTAAGACGGATTACCGCTGTGTGGTGGCGGAGCTTTTCGGCTACGGCTATTCGGACGATACACTACGCCCACGAACTCTCCAAAACCTTGTGGAGGAAACCCGCCAGGCGCTTTTACAGGCAGGCATAGCTCCCCCCTATGTGCTTCTGGGACATTCCATTGCAGGCATCTATATGCTGTATTGGGCCTCCCATTACCCGGATGAGGT
>JAFADM010000071.1 GCA_023424865.1 Bacillota bacterium
CCATATCCATAACATAATAGACAGGATCACCCAGATCGTATTCAGAATAAATCAGGTGCTTCTTATCCGGGGACAGAACGGCTTCGCCCAGATGGGTATTCTCCTTTTCCTTCAGCAGGTTGAACTCTCCGGTGTTGATATTATAGAGATACAGGCTTTTGGGATAGGAATCCGACAGCTCCAAAAGAGTCATTTTTTCAAGAGAAGTGTTTTCCCTGGAAACAACCACGGTTTCCTCATCCAGCCACCCCATAATCGCCATATTTTCAAGCCGATCTATTTTTCCAACGGTTACACCCGGCTTTTCTGCTTCCTCCTCTGTACCGTCAATGACCGTTATGATTTTTCCCGGTTCCTTGATAATCGTGCGATCCTTTTCAGCATCCGCACCGCAAGCAGCTGTGGTTAAAAGGATTGACATAACAAACGCGATTTTAACTATTTTTATTTTTTTCATATTAATCGCCTCCTTGCTTTTAATTTACCAGGTAAAAGTTTCTGAAAAATAGACAAATGTTTAGAAATTGTAAACATTTGTGTCTTAATGGTTTGTTCTTTATAAGAATTCAGAAACTCAGGCGGAGGGAAAAATCACTCTGAACAGGCTACCTTCAGCACCGGTTTCCACAAGCGTAATGGAACCGCCCTGAATTTGCGCGTACTTTTGAGCAAGGGCCAGCCCTAAACCGACTCCGCCGTTTTGCCGGGATCGGTTTTTGTCAATAGTATAGAAAGGGTCAAATATTCTTTGGGCAGCATCCGGAGGAATACCTATACCTGTGTCGGCAATTTCAATAATTACCTCAGTCCCTTCCGTCCTGCTTTTTACCGAAATCAGACCTCGTGACTTATTGTACTTAACGGCGTTATCCAAAAGATTCATAAGAATAAGTGTTATGCTGTCCTTATCTGCTTCAATAACCGCCTGGCTTAAATCGGTTTCCAGCCGGATACCGAACTTGTCCATTTTCCCCTTCAGTCCTTCAAGAACGGTTTGGATAATTCGAGAGACCTCCAGTTTTTCCCTGACAAACTCAAAATCATATTTTTCCAGAGCCGACAACTGCAATACCTTTTCCACCATTTCATAGAGCCTCTGAGATTCATTCTTAATGGTGGTTTTTGCCGTCTCCAGCAGGCTTTCATCGTCAGGGTACATCTCCAAAAGGTCAATATAAGCTTTTATGGAGGTCAGCGGCGTCTTAAATTCATGGCTGACACTGCCGATAAACTGCTTTTGCTGTTTGTCAAGCCTGGACAATTTATCTACGGCCAGCTTTAATTTTTCCTGCTCATCCTCCATGGCTCGGATGGTTCTCATAATCTGATCGCTCATGGCATGAATGCCTTCGCTCAGCCTTCCGATTTCATCCCTGCGGGATAATATGGCTACTTGGTAATGGCCTTCCCGAATTCGGTTTACGGCTTGATTGAGCTTGATGATGCCATTGGCAAAGGCTGCAAAATAAAAATAGGCCATTATAAAGCTTATGAAAAACACCCCGGAACCCACTAAAATAAAAAGCTGCCGTATTTCATTGTAAAAGGCCAGATTATCCGACAGAGAATAGTAAAACTGGATAACACCTACCTGTTCATTTCCTGCCTTCAATGGAGTCAAATAATAAAGTGACTCCCCTTCCGCCAGATAGGCCGTTTTGTTTTCAAGGGCAAAGGCCAGCGTTTTTTTAATACTCTCGGTATGAAAGGGAGCTGCTTTTTCTTTATCGCTGACAACCTGGCCCTCCAGGTCATACAGTACAACACCCTGTCCGCTTATGAGCTCCAATTGTTCTGCAAAAGTGCTTCCTTTGGACGCAAGAAAGGCTTGAGGCACTTTAACCGACTCGGTCATTACATTTTGAAGAAAATAGCTGTTGGCAGTTTTGGCCTGCTGTGCCAAATACCGCTCGTACTGCACCTGCTGATTCCGTTTTATTCCTTCCAGCACCTGCATACTTAAAAGGAGCACGGTAAGAAGCAGGAGCACCGCTAAAAACAGGCTAAACTTAAACTTTATGCTGGTTTTCACCCTATCCCCCCTGGGCCTTGTAGCCGATTCCATGGACCGTTTGAATGATTTCACTATAGTCCGTTCCCAGCTTTTTTCTTACCCGCTGCACATGAATGTCCACAGTTCTGGTGCCTCCGAAATATTCCATGCCCCATATTAAGTCCAGAAGCTGTTCTCTCGTATAAACCCTGTTTGGATTTGACATCAGAAGCGCCAGAATATCGTACTCCTTGGGCGTCAGGTCCATGCACCTGTCACCGGCACAGACGGATCTTTGAGTCAGGTTTATATTGACCCCGCCCAAATTGATTTCGGAGGGCTCCTGCTTTTCCTCCGCCGCCTGCATTCTTCTTAATAGTGATTTCAAACGTGCAAGCAATTCCCTCATATCAAAGGGCTTTGTCATGTAATCGTCCGCCCCAAGCTCAAGCCCAAGAATCTTATTCACAATATCGTCCTTTGCCGTCAGCATGATTATTCCAACAGGGCCTTTATCCTGAAGCTTTTTGAGAATAGCGTAGCCGTCCATACCCGGAAGCATCACATCCAAAACAATGGCGTCCGGGTGAAAGGCATTTATCCTTATTAAAGCACCCTCGCCATGATACACCGTTTCCACCGTATAGCCTTCACGTCTCAGGGCATAGGTAATTGCATCTGCAATTGTTTTGTCATCCTCGATAACCATTATCTTCTCATTCATCGCTTCACCTGCCGTTTTCGGATACAAAAAATACTGCTGGGCAAGCCTTTTAAAGACTTGCCTCTTTTTGATAATGTCTCTTTTTAATAAATAGTATAATGAAATTAGCCGGAAAAAAACATCCTTTGTTCCAAAGTACTTTAATTTCGTAATATGAAAAATGAGGGCGCTGTGGACTAAATTTAATAATTTAAAGCCGGCCGGGCATAGGCCCGGCCGGCTTTAAATGTAACCGCAAAAGCGGTGTATAAATTTTTCAGTTATAGGCAGTTGCTTACTTCAAGCGGGCTTCCAGAGCGTCAAGCTGCTTGGCAAGCTCAGCAGGAAGCTTTGAGCCAAACTTGGCATAATGCTCACGTACGGAAGCAACTTCGTTGAGCCATTCATCCTTGTTAACCTTCAGCAGCTCTTCCATGTCGGAAGCGGAAACCTTAAGGCCCTCAACATCAATAGCATCGGAAGTAGGCATGTAACCGATAGCAGTCTTCTCAGCCTTGCCTTCGCCGGCAACGCGCTCAACGATCCACTTCAGCACACGGCTGTTCTCGCCGAAACCGGGCCACAGCCATTTGCCGTTGGCATCCTTACGGAACCAGTTAACGTAGAAAATCTTAGGCAGCTTCTCTGCGTCGGTCTTGGTTCCGATATCCAGCCAGTGCTGGAGGTAATCGCACACATGGTAGCCAATGAAGGGCAGCATGGCGAAAGGATCGCGGCGAACCTGTCCGATTTTGTCGGAGATAGCGGCAGCGGTGATTTCAGAACCCATGATGGAGCCCAGGAAAACACCGTGGTTCCAGTCAAAGCTCTGGTGTACCAGAGGAATGGTGCTGGGGCGGCGTCCGCCGATTAAGATAGCGGAGATGGGTACGCCTGCAGGATCTTCCCACT
>JAFADM010000092.1 GCA_023424865.1 Bacillota bacterium
GTGATTGGAAAGTACAAGGGCTTCCGTAAAAGGCTTGTAATTCTCCCCTAACTCCAGGATAAAGGGAAAGGCTTTTTTCAAATCGCTTAAATCCTTTGGAGACAGCATGGAATCACCCTACACAAGGATACCATGATTAAGGTAAAAAAGACAGCATAAAGCTGTTAAAAAACCATTTTTCTGAAATCCTCCTTGCTTCGAAAACCCACTACCTTGCCCGTAGCCTGACCCTTTTTAAAGGCTATAACGGTAGGTATGCTTACAACGCCGTAACGGGAGGCCAACTCAGGCTCCTCATCCACATTGACCTTAACCACCTTGGCCTGGTTTTTAAGCTCGCCTGCAAGCTCATGAAGCACGGGTGTGAGCATTCGGCAGGGGCCGCACCAGGGGGCCCAGAAATCTACCAATACAGGAAGTCTGGAATCCCGTACCTCCATATCGAATTCTGTTTTGGAAACCTGTTTAATATCCATAATGATTCTCCTTTCAGACATTGCGGTCATTGCCGCTTAAAACAAACTTTTAACGGTGACACGGGTTTTTGCTCTGCTGTACTTATGCGGGCTATGCCCGCAGCCATTGATCGAAGCGCCTTCTATTGGCAGCTTCTCGGCCTTAAGGGTATTATAGAACCTCTTAAGCCGGCTCGTCTGTGATAAAATCACCAAGCCTGCCCTTCCCCAAACGGAAACCTGTTTATCCCAATCAATGTTAACAATATAAATGTTTATTCCCGCCCGGGTTTATGATATAATTGACGAGCCTTGCGAAACCCTCCGCGTTTTATATCTTAAAAGTAACGGAATAGCACGGCTCAAAAATGGGATGGCATTGAGCCAATTCTTAGAATAGCCGCTTATTAACAGTTTATTCGTAAAACCGTTTAAGTTTAATGTAAAAGATAAGGGGTAATGAAAGTGAATTTGAAAAAGCTTGTTGGCATAGCCTTGTTTTGTATTCTTGCCATTACTACGGCCGGCTGCGGTCAGAAAGCTCTGACAGGACCTGATGACAGGTATCCTGCAGCTCCGGGCAAGAGCAAGGATATGGAAAACCTGGATTATCAGCTCACCATGCCCGCCAAGGGAGATACCGTGGCGATTATGAAAACCAATTACGGGGATATTCACATCCGTTTCTTTCCCGACGATGCGCCTAAAGCCGTTGAAAATTTTCTGCAGCATGCCAAGGACGGCTATTATGACGGCCTTACCTTTCACCGTGTTATGCAGGATTTTATGATACAGGGCGGTGATCCCGAGGGTAACGGCACCGGCGGAGAAAGCATATGGGGATCGGCCTTTGAGGACGAATTCAGCTTAAGGCTCTACAACTACCGCGGTGCACTGTCCATGGCCAACTCCGGTGCAAATACCAACGGCAGCCAATTCTTCATTGTACAGGCAACCTCGGTTTCCGAGTCGCTTATGTCCCAGATGAAGCAGGCAGGCTTTCCTGAAGGAGCCATTAAAAACTATGGCGTAACCGGCGGCACACCCTGGCTCGACCAGGTTCATACCGTATTCGGCATGGTTTACAGCGGCATGGATATTGTGGACAAAATTGCTGCCGTGGAAACCAATGGCGATGATAAGCCCCTGGAGGATGTCATCATTAACTCCATTGAAGTAACCACCTACAGTGAATAATAATAATTTTTATTCCAAAGCAAGCCTGTTGAAACATTGGCTTGCTTTTTGGAATAATAGTAGCTTTAATGCAATAGTCTCCTAAAATGGGAGCTTAAAAAGAGGAAAAGAGGTAGGAACAGGATGTCTCAGTTGGATTATCAGTTAGCCCTTCCTTCTGAAGGGGATACCGTTGCCGTCATGAAAACCAGCAAAGGCGATATTTTTATTAAGCTTTTTGACAAGGATGCGCCAACAACGGTGGAGAACTTTGCAGGCCATGCTAAAGCCGGTTATTATAACAATTTAAAATTCCACCGCGTCATGGAGGATTTTATGGTACAGGGCGGCGATCCCAGAGGCGATGGCCGCGGAGGCGAAAGCATTTGGGGAACTCCCTTCCGGGATGAGTTCAGCGCCAGGCTGTTTAATTACAGAGGTGCGCTCTCCATGGCTAATGCAGGCCCTAACACCAACGGCAGCCAATTTTTCATCGTACAGAAAAAAAGCATGGATCCCAGAGAAGTAAAACAGCTTAAAGCCATTCGCTATCCAGACGAAGCGGTTGCCAATTATGAAAAGCTTGGCGGCACAGCCTGGCTGGATAACCGCCATTCGGTTTTCGGTCAGGTATACAAGGGCATGGATGTTGTTGATGCCATAGCGGCTGTTGAAACCAATGCCTCCGATGCCCCCCTTGAGGATGTGCTGATTCTGTCGGTTGAAATAACCACCTTTAAGGCGGAGTAAGCCATGAGGGGTGCAGGAAAGCTCAGGGGCGCAGCAGCGGCAGCACTCATTATTGCGGGGATATTGCTTTGCTTTAACACCCTCTTTGCCCACCGCTATTCCAGTGGCTGGGATTTGGGTGTAATTCTGCCTGCAATGATTGGCATCGTTTTCTTTGCCTATGCGGCAAAGCTGCTTTTTATACCCGGCTTTCTCATTAAAAATACCAAGGTCAGAAGAGTTATATGTGCTCTTGTTGTTCTGGGAATTCTATTCTTTATAGGTATAGAAATTCTCTTGGTGGCGGATCCCTACACCCACCGGGCCCAGCTTGCAGGTGAGCCCTCTTATGTTATTGTGCTGGGCTGCGGCATCTGGCCTGACGGAAGACCTACCCTTTCTTTGACCAACAGGCTGGACAGAGCTCTGGCGTATTACAGGGAATATCCCGGTATCACTCTTATTGTGTCTGGGGGAAAAGGGCCTAACGAGCCCTTTCCCGAAGCCCAGGCCATGAAAGACTATCTTGTGGCAAGAGGTGTTCCCGACAATCAGGTTATAGAAGAAAACCGTTCCACCAGCACCAGGGAAAATTTCGAATTTTCCAGGCAGATCATGGAGGAACGGCAGGCCGATTCCTATAAAATCGTTTTTGTAACCAATGATTTCCATGTTTTCCGTTCTCGCATTCTTGCGTCCCGGTTTGGCTTTGAAGCCTATGCCCTGGCAGCACCCACCCCGTCGGTGGTCATGTTAAACAGCTACCTGAGGGAGTTCTTTGCGCTGATGAAGTCCATGCTGGTGGATTACAGCTTTTAGAGCCAGAGATGATTCCTAAAAATAATTAATCATTTAAATGAAGATCTTTATAATGAAGATCTTTTTTTATTGGTAATCAAAGGTGGCACCCTTGTTTTTCATATTGCCAAGGGAAGGCCGAAGTCTTAAAAAGACCTCAGCTGAAACGTATCCTTTTCCTTTCCCAATAAAACGCCAATGACTTCAGGATAAATCTCTTTCGCCTTTTCTCTCCAGTTGTTACAAATATTTCTTGCATCCTCTCTCGAGCCCACTGAAAGGCGGATGTCGATTAAGGGGCGGTAATCCTCAACAATACGGCACTTTACTTCGTATTCATTCTCGTTCTCCAGAGTGTACTCGGCAATAACGGAGGCTTCATGGCGAATGGTCGCCCGGATTACGTCAATATTTTCGTCCAGCCGGGTTCGGATACCCACATGAATAAGATCCAAAAACATATCCAATACCCGTTCTCCCTCGGGAGATGGGGTATAATAATCGATATTATCCCTGGTCTGGATAAGAATAAGCCCGTCCATACGCATTTCATGCAGGCTTTGCTGTAGGAGAAAATAATTCATAAAGCGGTTTTCCAGCATAATACGGGTTAACTGCATATTGCTGGCCGGAATATGAACCTTTTTCATAAAATAAAGTAAAAGTACTTTGTTCTCGGCTTTTTCCTGGCTTTCCAAATCCATTCTCCCACGTCCTCCCAGAAAGAAATCATGGTTCTGTCCCACTTTAAAAGCTTAACAGAATTCCTGCCGTTTGAGAAGAAGGCAACCTGCATCTTCAGTACGCTAAAGTGATAAGGTGTCGAGGTTTAGCTTGTAACTCAGCCACCCGATGATGTATAATAATTTTGTTTTCTATAAATAAATGTATATTTATAAAAAAACTTAAGCAGCTATCCTGTGTTTTGCAATTACTTAAAGCAATATCATAACCTTCAATAGCATGTCAATACGAAATAAAACCAGGCTTAATCTGCAAACGGCCCGCATTTCCTGCTTAAGTACCTAGAGTCAAAGGTGTTGGAAAAATGCGGTAAATAAATAGAGCAAAGGTGATAGACAAATGGCAGGTACAGTTACGGAAAAGATTTTATCACGGCACCTTGTCGAGGGAAAGCCTGTTGCAGGTGAGGAAATTGCCCTTAAAATCGACAATACCCTTACTCAGGATGCCACCGGTACCATGGCCTATCTTCAATTTGAAGCCATAGGCATTGACCGGGTAAAAACCCAATTCAGCGTGAGTTTTGTGGATCACAACACCCTTCAGACAGATTTTCGCAATGCAGATGATCATCGTTACTTAAAGACCGTCGCCCAGAAATACGGCCTGTATTTTTCAAGGCCGGGAAACGGCATTTGCCATCAGCTCTTTCTTGAACGCTTTTCACGTCCCGGAAACACCCTAATCGGCTCCGACAGCCATACCCCCACTGCGGGAGGCATGGGAAGCTTTGCCATGGGCGCTGGGGGCCTGGATGTAGCTTGTGCTATGGCCGGAGCACCCTTTCGCATTAAATACCCCAAAATTGTGGGCATACACTTAACCGGCGCTCTGAAGCCCTGGGTATCGGCCAAGGACGTTATCCTTGAGGTTTTAAGAAGAGTTGACGTCAAAGGCAATGTGGGAAAGGTTTTTGAGTATTTCGGAGAAGGTGTGAAAACACTGGGTGTTCCTGATCGTGCCACCATTACCAACATGGGTACTGAAACGGGCTGCACAACAAGCCTTTTTCCCAGTGACGATGTTACACGGGCCTTTTTGAAGGCCCAGGGCAGGGAAGAGGATTGGATAGAGCTTGTAGCCGATGAAGGCGTGGTTTATGACGAGGTCATGGAAATCAATCTGTCCGAGGTAGAGCCCATGGTGGCGCTGCCCCACAGCCCCGGAAACGTGGTTAGCGTCAGAGAGGCCGGACAAATTAAAGTGGATCAGGTAGCCATTGGCTCCTGCACCAATTCTTCCCTTCGCGATTTGAAGATTGTAGCCGGAACGCTTAAGAATAAAACTGTTTCGGAGGAGCTGCACCTTGTTATAAGCCCCGGATCCCGCCAGGTTGTGGAGCATCTGGTGGACAGCGGTGAATATGTGCATCTGGTCAAATCCGGTGCCCGGATGATGGAAAATGCCTGTGGTGCATGTATCGGCATGGGCTGTGCGCCCTCTTCGGCAGGCGTATCCGTACGTACCTTCAATCGAAATTTTGAAGGCCGAAGCGGTACAAAGGATGCCAAGGTTTATCTGGTAAGCCCCGAAACCGCTGCAGCTTCTGCCATTACAGGCGTACTTACCGATCCCAGGGATTTGGGTGACTGTCCCAATATCGAGCTTCCCGACACCTTCCTCATTAACGACAATATGATTATAGCTCCTCTTGACAAGGAACAGGCCGGGCAGGTTGAAATTCTTCGCGGCCCCAACATACGGCCTCTGCCGGATTTTGATCCCTTGCCGGAAAAGCTTGAGGGTCAGGCGCTGCTTCTGGTTGGCGACAACATTACCACCGACCACATTATGCCGGCCGGCGCCAAGGTGCTTCCTTTAAGAAGCAATATACCCGAAATATCCAGGCATGTTTTTGAAGCCGTGGATCCCCAGTTTCACGACAGGGCGCAAAAAGCGGGAGGAGGCTTTATTCTGGGCGGAGAGAACTACGGCCAGGGCTCCAGCCGGGAGCACGCGGCCCTAGCGCCTAAATACCTGGGAGTAAAGGCTGTTATTGTAAAATCCTTTGCCCGTATCCACCTGGCGAACCTTATTAATTTCGGGATTGTCCCCTTAACCTTTACGAATCCTTCCGACTACGACAGTATTGAACAAGGCGATAGGCTGTCCGTGGAAATTGGTGATTTAAAAGGGGAATGCGTGCTTGAAAACCATACGAAAGGAAAGGTTATTCCTCTTTCACACACTCTTTCGGCTATGGATGCTGAAATTTTAAAGGCGGGGGGAAAGCTTCCCTGGATAAAGGAACGGTTCAGCCGCGGATAAAGGGTCTTTGAGAGGCCCTTTCCCTAAAAGT
>JAFADM010000097.1 GCA_023424865.1 Bacillota bacterium
TTGTTCCTGTCTTGCCAAAAGAATCCTCCTGTTCTTAGAGCAAACGTCGTTCACAGCTATCGCTTCCAATTGAAAATAATATTGCTATCTTAAATAACATCGTTATGTAAATTATATTTTCAGCTTAATCCAACGTCAAGATGCCTTTTTTAAAAAAGCTGTGTCGGATATAATTGTTGGTATTGGAAGGAGGCTTACCTTATGAGGATTATTGACACTTACAGCCAAATTATAGATTTATTTTCTGAAAAAAAATTTTGCCTGCCACTATGGCAAAAATATGCCGACGCTATTTCACCCTCGTTAAGACAAAAGGTTGAAAAGGATGCAGGTTCTTATAATCTGGATAAACAGGTTATTCCAATAATTAATTATGCTCTGAACAATGCTTCCAAATTGGAGGAAACACATCAATCCTTCATAGATGCCACACAGGGGCTAAAGGATAAATTTTCCAAGGTTTTCAAAATTGATTTAGAGGTAGATATAATCTTATATTTAGGCTTATGCAACGGTGCAGGCTGGGCTACTTCCCTTGACGGAAAGAAAACGGTTCTGCTGGGTATAGAAAAAATTATTGAGCTCAATTGGTGCGACTTACATAATATGTCTTCACTTATTTATCATGAATTAGGACATATTTGGCACGATGTAGCGGGAAGTCTGTACCTGACTTCCGATAAGCAAAGCCAAAAATCCATTTGGCAGCTGTATCGGGAAGGGGTTGCCATGTATTGCGAGCAGCTTCTCTGCAATGATTTTTCTTTCTACCGTCAAAATAAAGAGGGCTGGCTTAATTGGTGTACTAAAAACAAAGAAGCCTTATTTATTGAATACCTGCGCAGGGTTGAAGCCGGTGAGAGTACTCAGGACTTTTTTGGGGATTGGTGCCATTATCAGGGCTATTCCGACGTTGGGTATTATCTTGGATGTGAATTTGTTAAAATTCTCCTGAATAAATATTCACTAAACGCGATTACAAAGCTTAGCATTGAAACCCTTACTTACGAATTGAAGCATTATGGTAAAGTTTAAACTAATTTTTCATTGAGCGAATATCGGGGTGTGTATTGAGTCAGGCCTTGTAGAAGAAAGCTGCTCCTGACAGTGCCTAATTGCTTACCGTTTGCCGTCCAGCGGAATGCTGAAACCTTAATAAAAAGCGGATGTTTTTTGTGCCTATTTCATCGGATTCTTCGATTCTAAAGTTGGATGCCTATATCAGATATTGTTAGACATAAACCCTGACTTTAGCTTTGAAATTAATTCTGAAGATGGAAAGTCCATGCCTTTTTCCACCCATTTGAGCAACATACTATGCATCCCACCAACACTATATGCCAGCATATAAGGAAGCGGGAGGGCAAAGGAAGTTGCAGCTTCCTTTGAGCGGACAAATTCAAATACTTCTGTAGAATACCGATAGGAATGCTCAAAGATGCGTGGGAGTAAATTGTTTTTTTGCAGGAGAGAGAGCAGATCTTTCCGTTCTTCCCAAAAGTCAAAATACACCTGCACCACATCCCAATAGTGCTGTATTTTTTGTTCTCTGATTTGTGCAAAACACTGATGGAACAGGTTCTCACAAAACAGCTTCAGAATATCATCTTTATCAGAAAACAAGCGGTAAAAAGTTTTTCTTGAAAGTTGAGCTTCCTGTGTGATTTGAGTAACCGTAATTTCTTTATAATCATACTGTTCCATTACCGACAATAGAGCCTTTACCATTTTCTGCTTTGATTGTTCTGCAATTCTCCAATTTGTTCGGTTCATATCATTCTCCCTGTAACACTTCCAGTGAATGTGTAACACATTACTGCCACGCATTGCAACCAACTCTTCCAATATTATATAATCAAAACAAATGAGTTACAAGTGTGTCACATTAGGATCTGGAGGTGTTCATGAAAAAGATAATTTACTATTTCAGCGGTACAGGAAATAGTCTAAGAACCGCTCGAATTATAGCATCGGAAATTGGCGGAGCAAAACTAATATCTATGCGGAGCAACCCCGGGGATACCCCTGCGGTAAACGCAGAAATGATTGGTTTTGTCTGTCCTGTTTACGAGTGGGATGTTCCGAAAACCGTAAAAACATTTGTGGAGCGGCTTGCAGTCAATCCGCAGGGCTATACATTTATGGTGGCGACATATATTGCTGTGCACGGCAGATGCTTTGAAACAATCAACGCAGCTTTGCAGAAAAAAGGCACCTGTCTCCATTATGGAAGGGCGCTGCGCTGTGTAGCGAGTCAATGTATTGCATACGAACCGTTTCCGCCTGAACAGATCATGGTACCTTTTGCAGAGAAGAAGTCCAAAAGAATGGGAAAAGAAATTGCTGAAAGAAAACTCAGGCCATATCCCACGATGTCCCCTATTTCCAAGCGGTTATATGCAAAAATGATGCTTCCATTTTTAAATGTTCAACATGAATATGATAAAGGTTTTTATACCTCCGACGCGTGTATCGGATGTGAAATCTGTGGTAAGGTTTGTCCATGTAAAAACATTACTTTTTCAGATAGGCATCCCGTCTGGAACCATGCTTGCGAAGGCTGTAACGCTTGTGTGGTATATTGTCCCGCAAAAGCTATCCAATTCAAAACGCCGGAGGCCTATGTAAAGTTAAACAATATCATTTCAAGAAAACTTGGATTGCCCGAAAAACGAACAAGATATCATAATCCTTATGTATCGGCAGTAGATTTGATGAAAGATTGGGAGGATAGTGTGCCTCTAACAGAGTAACAGCCAATATGGCCTAATTTAATATTGGTCACATTTAGCCCCTAACGGAAATAAAAAAACCGTTGTTTGGGCAGCTGGTTCGTCATGCTTCAGGTAAGATAATAGCCAAACGGCTGTTTGTTAACTCCTTCCTCCGAATTATAAATCCCTAAATCAGGGTACAAATTCATCCATTATGCCTAAAAGTCCGTCGCCGTAAAGGATTTTAACTTCATGCTCCACAGAATTGCCGTCCTTTTCACCGAGCACACGGTAGATTAAGGCACCCGTCCCCGCTTCACCCACCGTATTGCCTGTAAACTCCCAGCTAAGTTTTTTAAGGTCAAAAACTTCTCCATAGGCCTTAAAGATATCCGGAACCTTCTCGACAGGAAAGAGGATATCATCTGGAGTAAGAATCGAAACCAGCTTCTGTGCATCCTTCTCAATAAGGGCCTGGGTGAAGGCATCCATGAAAAGCTTTGCAGGATGGGAGTAGGTTACAAAATTATCCCAGGTCAAATAGCCCTTTTCACGATCCCATTTAAAATAGACCTCTTTTACCCGGCCATCCCCATTAAAAAGCCAATAGACGGCGGTTTGATCCGAAAAGGGATAAATTCCCGCAAATTCAACGCGTACGATCGCCCTTTGCCTGAAATAGGCCTGATAGGCGTTAATTGCCGTTTCCAATGCCTTATCCCCGAAGGTGTCCGTGATATAAGAATCGACAAAACGGCTGAAGTCTCGGATATTGCCCGTATTGACAGCCTCGGCATAGGCTTTCACGGCTTCCTCGGTTTCAGCACGGTTGAATATTCCTTCCCTATTTTCTGTTTCCAGGGTAACAAGCCCTGTGCTCCACCCGTAACCGGTACTGTCCCAGCTAAACCCATCGGGCTTTTCAACAGGCGAATGCTCTCCCTCTGCGGGCAAGAGCTTTTTAACCCATTCCACTGCCCCGCTGTCCAGATTGAATACCGCCACACCGGTTTGCCTGGTATAAAGA
Source organism: Bacillota bacterium (assembly GCA_023424865.1). Next base: position 3,742 of record JAFADM010000097.1, read on the forward strand.
TCATCGAAGAAGGAGTAGGATAAAAGAACCTTTTTACTGTCCGGACTCCACTCAAGCCATTCCACATAAGGATCCGGCCTTTCATTTTTTCCAAGTTGATAATCGTAGCGCCAGGCATTATCCGTGATAAAGGTGAAGATAGCTGTTTTCATTACATCTCCGGTTTGTACATTAACAAGGTTTGTGTCAATCCAGATTCTGGCGGTAATGGTGACAGCCGTCCATTTGCCGTCCGGAGATACAGCTACCGGCTCCCCGTTCAAGCTATAACCTGGTGATGCAGGCTCTGTATCCTCATTTAAGCTATAACCTGGTGATGCAGCCTCTGTATCCTCATTTAAGCTATCACCTGAAGAGGCAGGCACCGGCTCCACATTCAAGCTATCATCCCGTTCCTGAGAGTCATTCCCCGTTTCATTAAGGGAAAGCAGGGAGTCCGTTTCAGCGTTGGGTTGTTCCATCGAGCAGGATGAAAGAAAAAGGCTTAATACCATCAGAATTGTTAAATAAATAACGTTTTTCACAGAAACAACCCCCGTCACATTATGAGCTCTTTCATAAATTATTTGGGATAAAGTGCCTTCATTATTTGATTATAGCATGAGCGTGTTTATACTTACATCTCGATTTATTTTTCGGGAAGGGCATACTCCTCCCATTTAAGCAGCCCTTCGGAAGCATCTCCGGCAGGCGCGACAATAACTAAATCCTCCAGTGATTTCTGGCTGGCCCCTTCCGGCTCAAACACCCGGAGAAGAAAATAGCTGA
>JAFADM010000118.1 GCA_023424865.1 Bacillota bacterium
TGGGATGAAAAAGAGGGTTATAGCCCTGGAACGAGGCGAACTCAAAAGCGACGAAAGGAAAGGGCTGTATATCCATGAAGATTAGAACAATGAAGCTTCTTGCAAAAGAAGGACTACATAATGTTTATAAGAACAAGCTTATGTCTGCTGCTTCCATTCTTACGGTTGTTGCCGCCCTGTTTTTTCTGGGGATTGTTCTTCTCATAGCCATTAATATTACTTCCAATCTGGAAACCATGAAGAGGGAGCTTGAGGTTGTCGTATCGCTTAAGTCTTCCATAACGGCTTTTGAAAAGGCAGAGGTGGAAACCTATATAGAGTCCAAGCAGGCATCTCAGCTTATCGCATCGGCTCGATTCCAAAACAAGGAGGAAGCCAGGCAGGAGCTTGAGGAGTATGTAGGAAAGGAAGAACTTCTGGAGGGACTTACAGAAGATTATATTCCTGAGTTTTATTATTTAAAGCTTACGGATCCGTCTTACAGTGAAGAATTGATTACGGGACTTAAAGACTTGTCCGGTGTGACAGACGTTGGTTATTCAGCACAAAGCCTGGAGCGCCTGGAAGGTTTCCTGAAAATATTCAATTACGTTATAATAGCAGTCCTTGTAGTTTTAATGATTGTATCTGTTTTCCTTATTGCCAATACCATTCGCTTGACTGTGTTTGCCCGGCGCAAGGAAATTGAGATTATGAAATACGTTGGAGCCCTGGACAGCTTCATTCGATGGCCATTTATAGTCGAAGGTATGCTTATCGGCTTTGCCAGCACAGTTTTGTCTTTCTTCTTCATATCCCAGGCCTATGCATGGCTCCATGATCTTTTGAATACCATGCTTGCCAGTTTTAATCAGAAAACTCTGACTATGCTGCCCTTTGAACCGGTAGCCTTGAGAGTGTTCCTTATCTATCTTATTTTCGGTGTCAGCATCGGATCTATCGGAAGCTTGTTTTCCGTAAGAAAACACCTGAATGTATAATCTTCGTGCTCTTTTTACCTGTACGCTTGATTAATTGTAAGCAAAATGTTATAGTTAATAATGCATAAACCCGATGCTTTATGCATAATGAGCGAGTTTTTAATAGCCAAAAGTTGGAGGAAACTTACATATGATAAAGCGAATAATCCCTTCCGCGCTTGCGGTAATGCTCATATTCCCTTTAGTTCTGACATCTTCCGCAAATCAGTTATCGGACGCCCAAAGTGATTTAAAGCAGGTTCAGCAGGAGGCAAAGGATCTCAACGGCCAAAAGAATCAGGTTAAAAATACGATTCTTAATGATCAGAAAACCAGAGATCAGCTTGTTTCTGAGCTGGAAAAGCAAGGGTATCAAAAATCCCAGATTGAAGAAAAAATACAGGAAATTGTTTCGGCCATTGCGACCCTTAACGGAGCCATCGCTCAGGCCGAAGGAGAATATGCCGATCAGCTTAAGCTGTTTCAGGAACGCATGATAAGCATGTACATAAGATCCAAAACTCAAACGGACTACGATTTGCTTATTCAGAGCGCCGATGTTAACGAGCTTTTTAAGAAGAGACAAGCTATGGAAATGGTTGCTCAGTTTGATCAGGATCTGATGGACAGCATTGAAGCAAAGAAGAAGGAAATTGAAGAGTTAAAAACCATAAAGGAGCAAGAGGAAGCCAACGCTGCCGATCAGCTTCAAAACAGCCTTAAAGCCATTAATCAGATAGAAGTTTCCAGAGCGGCCTATGATACCAAAATTGCACAGAACCAGCAAAGTCTTAAGCAAATAGAAAGCGATCTGGATTCCCTCGAAAAGGATGCTCAGGAATTAACCGCCATCATTAAAAAGCTCAGTTCATCAAATACCTCTTATGGCGGCGGAACAATGAAATGGCCGACACCGGGTTACACAGGTATTTCCTCACCCTTTGGCTACAGAATGCATCCTATCTTGAAGGTGAAAAAGTTCCATGGCGGTGTAGATATAAACGCACCCTACAACGCAGCTATCCATGCAGCAGCAAACGGAACCGTTATTTGGTCCGGCTGGCGAAGCGGCGGCGGCGGAAACACGATTATTATCGATCATGGCGGCGGTGTTACCACACTCTATCTCCACATTCGTAACGGCGGACTCCTTGTTAAAGCGGGACAAACCGTTAAGGCCGGAGATGTTATTGCCAAGGTTGGAAGCACGGGCCTTTCCACAGGACCTCACCTCCATTTTGAAATACGAGTAAATGGTGAACGCCAGGATCCTCTGGATAAGAGCCTCAAGTATTTTATTTCGGCCAAATAATATCGGTCCTGAGCCTGAAGAAACTGATTAAAGGCAAAGTTTAGTAAAGCATACAATCAGACATATGAAGGGATACTTTTAGAGGTATCCCTTTTTTGTGCAATCCGAATGATTGCAAAAAAAAAGCATAGGATGTAGAATGGTTATGATTGTTTTAGAAGAAGGGTGTTTGCATGCGTAATAGACGGACAGTAATAATAACCGTTTCATTGGTTTTAGCGTTTTCAATATTCTCATTTTTCGGAGGCTATTTTTATTCCGTAATTAATATGGCATCCTGGGACACTTTTATATCAAAGCAGCCCAGTGAATGGTTTAAGCCTCAAACCGCCCTGTTTTTTGACGCAGACAGTGTTACCAGCGAGGATGTAGCTGCCTATAACAGGGTTAAAAATATTCTTTCCACACAATATTATGAGCCAATTGATCTTAATGAAGCCCTGAGCTCTTCCATTAAAGGCCTTGCCTCAGGTTTGGACGATCCTTACACGGTATATTACACTCCTGAAGAAATGAAGCAATTTATGGAAAGTACTTCCGGCCAGTACGTAGGAATTGGTGTTTCCGTCCATATGGATGAAAATTCCCTTCTCAATGTGGCAGAGGTTTTCGCTAACTCTCCCGCCAAGGAAGCAGGTCTCCTTAAGGGGGACAAAATCGTTAAGGTAGACAACGAGGATGTAACTGATATTAAGGATGCGGATTTAATTATAAAGAAAATCAAGGGCGAGGAAGGAACGGCTGTTAAAGTGACCGTTTTCCGTCCTGATATCAATGATTATGTGGATTTTGTAATGAACCGGCGGGCAATTAATATTACCTATATCAACAGCGAAGTTATGGAAAACAATATTGGTTATATTCGTATCCGCCAGTTTGACGACGATATTGCATCCGACTTTTTGGAGCACCTGGATGGGCTTATGGCCAAAGGGATTAAGGGTCTTGTCATTGACCTTCGCGATAATCCCGGCGGCGACTATAATCAGGTTGTAGCTATTGCCGACCGTATTGTTCCCAAAGGGCTCATTGTCTATATGGAAGACCGGAACAAAGTAAGGGATGAAGAATATTCCGATGCAAGGGAACTGGAAATACCTTTAAGTGTGCTTGTAAACGGCTACAGCGCCAGTGCTTCCGAAATCCTGGCCGCAGCCGTCAAGGATTATAATAAGGGTACCCTGGTAGGAACTAAAACCTTTGGAAAGGGTCTTGTTCAGTCGGTGGATCCTCATTTCAGCAACGGCGGCGGGCTTAAATATACTATTGCACGCTATTTTACCCCTTCAGGCCAGAGCATTCACGGCATCGGCGTTACACCGGATGTGGAAGTGGAGCTGGATGAAGAATACAGGGCTATGTCTATAGAGGATATACCCGACGGCAAGGATGCACAATTGACAACCGCTATTAATGAGGTTATGAAGAAATTAAAATAGAAAAGTATTTCTCCGCTTTTTACCGTATACAGAAGAAAAAGGATGGTCATACTATTCTTGGGGTGATTGGTATGACAAAAAAGGAAGACCAGTTAAAATATGAAATTGCAAAAGAACTGGGACTAATCGAAAAAATACAGGCAGGGGGCTGGAAAAGCCTGAGTGCCAAGGAAACCGGCCGCATTGGCGGCATGCTTTCCCGTAAAAGAAAGGCCAGAACAGGCTGAGAGCTGTGTGAGGCCTTTAAGGAGATTAAATGTACACCGAATTCGCAGAAATTTACGACAGGCTGACAGAAGATGTTGACTATGCCGGATGGGCTGATTTTATAGAATCAGCCTTTCTTAAATTTGGGGAGAAGCCGGAGCGTATTCTCGAGCTGGGCTGTGGAACCGGAAATCTTACTCTGGAAATGGCCCGGAGGGGCTATGACTTAATCGGACTGGATTTATCGGTGGATATGCTGGGTTGTGCATCGCAAAAAAGCCGGGAAGCAGGCCGGAATATTCTGTTCATTAATCAGGATATGAGGAAATTTGCGCTTCATGGTCCGGTGGATTCCGTGATTTGCACCCTTGATTCCTTGAATTATCTGACCCGGCCGGGAGATCTGGAAAAGGTCTTTCGCCGGGTAAACCGTTATCTTCGCCCCGGGGGCTTATTTATTTTTGATATTAACAGTGCGTACAAGCTAAGGCGTTGGGTTCCTTCGCAAACCTTTTATGATCTTGGGCAGGAAATTACCTGGATATGGAACAGTACATATAACAGGCAAACGAAAGTCACCGGTTTTGAGCTCACCTTTTTTGTCCGTGAGGAAAACGGAAGCTATAACCGTTTTGAAGAGTTCCATGAAGAGAGAGCTCATGGCCATAATGAAATTAAAAGAGCACTCAAGGCGTCGGGGCTTACCTTGCTTGCAACCTTTGAGGATCATTCCTTCCATAAGCCCGGGAGACGCACAGAGAGGCTTTCCTATATTGTACTGAAAGAGGATTAGTCTCAATTGGAACGTGACTTTAGCCAGGGGCAGACATTAAACCCTATGGCCTGGAGTATTAGATTCCAAGATTCCAAATTGAAGAATAAAGCTGTCTGGAAAACTTGTGCGAATTAAGATATAATAGTGAAGTCGCAAGTGAGGACAATGGAGCCCATCCGGCTATAAGCCGCTTAATGGGACTACGGAGGGAATTTCGTTGGGAAGAAGAGAAGCCCGTGAGAACGCAATGAAATT
>JAFADM010000157.1 GCA_023424865.1 Bacillota bacterium
CAGCAGAATCTTTATTAATACCCTTGCAGAAATGCTTAGCTCATGCCTGTTGGAGCTCAGCCTGAGCCTCCTGGGCAGGCTGCAGCAAAAGCTTGCCTTCTTTAAAGGAGACAGTTACGGAATCGCCTTCCTTAATGGTACCGTCTAAAATGCCCTCGGCCAGCTTATCTTCCACCTGCTCCTGTATGGCACGCTTAATGGGGCGGGCGCCGTAGGTTTTATCATAGCCCTTGTCGGCAATAAAGTCACGTGTCTCGTCGGTAAAGCTTACCGTAACAGGAATCTGCTTCATGCGGCGGGATACCTCCTCCAGCATGAGGCCCGCTATCTTTTTAATTTCTTCACGGTTCAAAGGATGGAACACTATAATTTCATCCACGCGGTTGAGAAACTCAGGCCGGAAGGTTTTTTTAAGCTCACCCAGCACGTTTTTCTTCATGTCCTCATAGTCCCTGGCCGCATTCTCCTCAAGGGATCCGAAGCCCAGACGCTTGGGCTCCACAATTTCCCGGGCTCCCACATTGGAGGTCATGATAATGACCGTATTGCGGAAATCCACCACCCTGCCGGTGGAATCGGTAAGCCTTCCGTCATCCAGAATTTGAAGAAGCATATTGAAAACATCGGGATGGGCCTTTTCGATTTCATCAAAAAGCACTACCGAATAGGGCTTGCGGCGAACCTTTTCGGTAAGCTGGCCGCCCTCATCGTAACCCACATAGCCGGGAGGCGAACCTACAAGCCGGGAGACGCTGTGTTTTTCCATGTACTCGGACATATCAATTCGAATCATGAGGCTCTCATCGCCAAAAATAGCCTCTGCCAGAGCCTTGGACAGCTCGGTCTTACCAACGCCGGTAGGGCCGGAGAAAATAAAGGAGCCTACAGGGCGCTTGGGATCCTTAAGACCTACGCGGCCTCTTCTTATAGCCCGGGCCACGGCGCGAACCGCATCCTCCTGGCCTACCACCCTTTTATGGAGAAGCTCTTCCATGTTCCGGAGCCGCTCACTTTCCTCCTGTGCCAGGCGGCTTACGGGAATACCCGTCCAGGAGCCTACAATGGCCGCAATTTCTTCCTCAGACACGGTTAAGCTGTTCCTGGAGTTTTGAATCTGCCACTGCTCCTTCTTGCCGGCAAGCTCCTCCTTCAAACGGTTTTCCTCATCCCTTAAGGATGCGGCCCGCTCAAATTCCTGGCTGGTAATGGCGTCCTCCTTCATTTTGTGGAGATCGTCAATGCGCTGTTCCAGCTCCTTAAGATCGGGAGGGGCTGTAAAGCTCTTAAGCCGGACCTTGCTGGCAGCCTCGTCAATGAGATCAATGGCCTTATCCGGCAAATAACGCTCGCTAATGTAGCGTGTGGAAAGCCTGACTGCCGCTTCAATGGCTTTATCGGTGATTTTCACCTTGTGATGGGCCTCGTATTTATCTCGAATACCCTTTAAAATCTCAACGGCTTCCTCCTGGGTAGGTTCACCTACATGGATAGGCTGGAAACGGCGTTCCAGGGCCGCATCCTTTTCAATGTGCTTCCGGTACTCATCCAGGGTGGTGGCACCGATAATCTGAATTTCGCCTCTGGCCAGAAGGGGTTTTAAAATATTGGCCGCGTCAATGGCGCCCTCCGCTGCTCCTGCACCCACAATAGTGTGCATCTCGTCGATAAAGACAATGACATTTCCAGCGCTGCGGATTTCCTCGATGGACTTTTTCAAGCGGTCCTCAAATTCACCCCGGTATTTGGCTCCGGCCACCATGGAAGAAAGATCCAGGGTAACCACTCTTTTATCACGGAGAGTTTCAGGCACATTGCCTTCCGCAATCTTCTGTGCCAAACCCTCGCAGATGGCAGTTTTACCCACGCCCGGCTCGCCGATAAGGCAGGGATTGTTTTTTGTACGGCGGCTCAAAATTTGAATGACCCGCTCAATTTCCTTGTCCCGGCCAATAATGGGATCCACCTTTCCCTCCCGGACAAAGGCCGTTAAATCACGGCCAAACTGGTCCAGAGTAGGCGTTTCCAGATCCGCTGCCTTGGGCTTGCTTTGAGCCACTGCCGCAGGCGTATCCTCGCTGAGCATGGACAGGATATTTTCATAGAGCTTTCTTATATCCACACCCAAATCGGTAAGTATTTTTACAGCCACACTCTCGCCCTCACGCATAAGTCCGATTAAGATGTGCTCCGTTCCAATAAAGTTCTGGTTCATCCGGCGGGCTTCAGCATAGCTTAGCTCCAGAACCCGCTTGGTGCGGGGAGTGTAGGAAAGGTTGGCGTTGGCTCCGTCTCCTTTTCCTATAAGCTCCAGGATCATTTGAGCAATGCGTTCCTCAGTGACACCCTGGGATAAAAGTACTCCTGCGGCGATGCCCGTCCCTTCTTTTGCAAGGCCCCACAGCAAATGCTCCGTTCCTATATAGGCATGTCCCAGGGCCTGGGCACACTCCTTGGCGTACCCCAAAGCGACCTCGGCTTTTTTCGTAAATTTTCCGTAAATCATGTCTAATCACCTCTTAACTATGTTTTTTTCCGATATGCTCCCTTATATAAGCTGCCCGGATAAGATCCCTTTCATCCTGCCGCACGGGCTTGCCCCTGTGCTGCCAGAGTCCGCCGGGCTGAATTTTCAGCATCATTTCATTTATATCGGTTTCGTCAAGCTCTTCCACCAGGCCCAAATGAATGCCCAGCCGCACATCCGAGAGCTTCTGCAGCGCCTCGTCGGCAGTTAAAACCCTTGCGTAGCGAAGTACGCCCAGGGAGCGCATAATTCTGTCCTCCAGCTTGCTTCCGTTGCGTTTGAACAGTTCACTTCTCAAAAGCCGCTCCTGTTCAATAATCTGGAGCGTAATGGCCTTCATGCTCATCACAATGTCCTGCTCGCTGTTGCCCAAGGTGATCTGGTTTGATAGCTGGTATAAATTCCCATGAGCCTCGGTATTTTCCCCGTACATGCCCCGTACCGCAATACCCAGCTTGCCGCAGGATTCTAAAACGGTGCGGATATAGCCTGTCATGGAAAGTGCCGGAAGGTGAAGCATGAGGGAGGCTCTTAGAGCGGTGCCGATATTGGTGGGGCAGCTGGTCAAATAACCGATGGTGCTGTCAAAGGCGTAATCCACCTTTTCACTTATCACACTGTCCAGATAATCGCACAGGGCAAAAGCCTGCTCCAGCTGCATCCCTGCCATGAGACACTGTATTCTTAAATGGTCCTCCTCATTGAGCATAATGCTTATCTGCTCGTCGGAGCTTAGAAGTGCCCCAACCTCCAGGCTGCTTTCAGCCAATTCCTTGCTGACCAGCCGTTTTTCCACTAAAATTTGCTTTTCAATGTCCGTGAGATCCTTGAATTCGACGAGACTGAAATTTTCTGCCATCCGGGGATTTCCTGAAAACAGGGCCTCCTTGGTTTTTTGAATAACCTGGTGCTGATCCTCCGGACTACTCCGTCTTGGAAAGGGGAAGGCTTCAAAATTTCTGGCCAGACGGACGCGGCTGCTTACCACCACATCGGAATCAGGTCCCTTATCAATGTACCATTTTCCCATTTAAGTCCGCCCCCCCTCCAATTCATAGGCCTTTATCTGATCTCTTATCTCGGCTGCCTTTTCATAGGCTTCTTCCTTGATGCATTCCTTCAGCTCCTCTTTGAGCCTCAGAAGCTCCTGTTCCGTATCAGCTTCCTTTTGAAAGCGCTTGGGGAGCTTGCCATGATGTCTGGTATTGCCCTGGATACGCTTTAAAAGCGCCTGCATGGGCTCGGAAAAAACCTTATAGCAATGACTGCATCCCATTTTTCCCGTTTTATTGAACTCTTCTATGGTCATTGCGCATCGGTCGCACTTGAGAACAGGACTTTCATCTACGGCTTCATCCCCGGCCATCCCGAAGAGCCCCGTAATGAGAGTTTTCAGATCAATCTGCATGCCGCCGCTGGCTCCTGCACACTGGGCGCATACATACATATCCGCCTTTTGTCCGTTATAAATCTGTGTTAAGAAAACAGTTGCTTCCCTTTGCTTGCAAATCTGGCAAAGCGGCATAACACTCACCTCCGCTATAAAACAGTCAGGCTCATGAGCATATTTTTAAGGAGCATGGCCCTCACCTCATCCCTTCTGTCAATGGGTACATCCATCAGGACTTTATCGGAGGTGGCCGCTTTCATGAGCATGGCTTCTCGTATATCTATAATATTATAGTCTACAAAATTGTTGATAAATACTTCACACGTGTGCTGTGAAATTTTGTCTCCTATGGACGTTATGATGTGCATCAAATAATCGCCCGCCGATTGGGTATTGAGCCTTCTAATGCTTATATAGCCGCCCCCGCCTCGTCTGCTTTCCACATAATACCCCTTTTCATTGGTAAAACGTGTGGAAATAACATAATTGATTTGGGAGGGCACGCAATTAAACCGATTGGCAAGCTCGTTCCGCTGAATTTCCACGGAACCGTCCGTATCATTTATCATAGCCTTCAAAAAGCTTTCTATTATATCGCTGAGTCTTGCCATAAGTATCACCTCTAAGTATTTTGCCGAAAAGTATTTTTTGACTTTCTCTGACTTTTATTATAATTCATTGGCTTTCCTTTTTCAAGACGCTAAATCAAAACTCCCCAACCCTGTACACTTCAGGCTTAAAAAAACAGGGACACACGCACGAATCGCTTTCGTACCCATATCCCTGTCTCTTCAATTTGTAATACCAGGGCGCATTACAGAGTAAGGCTTATGCTATACCGCTTCATCCTCCTTACTCTTAGACGCTTCCTGAATAACCTTGTCGGCTACCTGGGGAGGAGCTTCCTCATAGCGTTCAAAGGTCATAGTGAAGGCACCCCTGCCCTGGGTTATTGAACGCAGGTCCGTAGCATACCGGAACATTTCCGCCTGGGGTACCTCGGCCACAACCACCTGAAAACCGCCATCTTTTGGGTTCATACCTAAAACCCGGCCCCGCCGTTTATTCAGATCACCAATGATATCACCCATGTAGTCGTCAGGCACCACGACCTCAACGTGTACAATGGGTTCCAAAAGGACGGGGTTGGCCAGCTTCACCCCTTCCTTGAAGGCCAGGTGGGCCGCAATTTTAAAGGCCATTTCCGAGGAGTCCACGTCATGGTATTTTCCGTCCACCAGAGTGGCTTTCAGGTGCACTACCGGATAGCCTGCAAGCACGCCCCGCAGCATACTCTCCCTCAGGCCCTTTTCAACGGCCGGGAAATACTGGCGGGGTACGGCACCACCGAAAATTTTCTCTTCAAAGGACAAGTCCTCAGTGGGGCCGGGTTCAAATTCAATCCAGACATCACCGAACTGGCCATGGCCACCGCTTTGCTTTTTATGCTTCCCCTCCACCTTAACCTTTTTCCGGATGGTTTCACGGTAGGGGATGCGGGGATCCACCAAATCCACATCGACTTTAAACTTATTCTTAAGCTTGCTGGTAATAATATCCAGATGTTGATCTCCCACACCGTAAAGAAGGGTTTGTTTGGTTTCCGGATGCAAAAAGGTACGGAAAGTAGGATCCTCATCCATAAGCCTGTGAAGGCCGGCGCTTATCTTGTCCTCATCCCCTTTGGCTTTGGGCAGCACAGCCATAGCCAGCATGGGCTCGGGAAAGACAATGGGATCCACAATAACAGGCTTCTCCCTGCTGCACAGGGTATCGTTGGTCTCCGTAACCGTAAGCTTTGCTACCGCACCGATATCGCCGGTGATGAGGCGGCTTATTGGAATTTGCTGCTTGCCCTTCATGGCAAAAAGATTACTAATCTTCTCCATTTTATCCTTTAAAGGATTATAAACGGACATATCCGGCTTTAAAGTGCCTGAGAGCACCTTGAAAAAGGAGATTTTACCTACAAAGGGATCTACTATGGTTTTGAATACCTGTACGGCAAGAGCCTCGGTTTCATTGGTTTTAAGCTCCAGAACCTTCTGATCGGAGGCGGATTTCACCTTAACGGTTCCCCGTTCGCAGTAGGCGGGGAAATACTTTATGACAGCGTCCAAAAAGAGTTTCACACCAGCTTTTTGAACCGAGGAGGCACAAATGACGGGAGCAATGTCCCCTGATTTAACCCCTGCTTTGATGCCCAGGCGAATCTCCTCATCGGTAAAGGGCTCACCCGAAAAATATTTTTCCATTAATTCCTCATCCGTCTCAGCAACGGCTTCGGAAATGCCTTCCTTGTAAGCGTTAACTTCATCCATGAGATTTTCGGGAATGTCACCCTCGGTTATGGTTTTCCCGTCAAAATAATGGGCTTTCATCTTGGGCACATTGATAATTCCCTTAAGCTGATTGCCTTCCATTAGAGGAATTTCCAGAGCGATGACACTCTTGCCGAATTTTCCTTTAAGGGAGTCAAAGACCTTCTTAAAGTCGGCGTTTTCCTCGTCCAGCTTACTGATTAGAAACATACGTGGGATGGATCTTTCGTTGACCTGCGCCCAGGCCTTTTCGGTTCCCACCTGCAGTCCGTCCTTGCCGCCAACTAAAATGACGGCGCCGTCGGCGACGAACTCGCCTTCCAGCATTTCACCAACAAAATCGAAATAGCCGGGGGTGTCAATGAGATTGATCTTTACGTCATTCCATTCTACCGGAGCAAGTGAGGTGGCAATAGAGAACTTACGCTTGATTTCTTCTGGATCAAAGTCCATGGTCGTGTTACCGTCGACAACGCTTCCGAACCTGTCCGTGCCGCCGCTCATAAAGAGCGCCGCCTCAGCAAGCGTTGTCTTACCCGCACCGCCGTGGCCCATCAGGCACACGTTGCGGATGCTTTCACAACTGTAATCTTTCATACCCGTTCCCCCTTTTCCCAAACTCGGCTGACTTAAATGAAGTCATTTTCATTCAAATCAGGTAATACAGAATAGAATTTTGTCGAACTTGTCCAAATTTTTACCTTCTGACAACTTCAATTATATTCTATTATACCATAGAAAAGAATGTTAAAAACATATTAAGTAAAGTATGCAAAAAAAAGATCTCCTCTGCCAGGCAAAGGAGATCTTCCGGTAACAAATCCGGCTTAAGCCTTCATTATAAGTGGTTGGATTGAGCAAAGCAGCCTCCGCGGCTTTGCTTTTCCGGCTAACAGAGCCGGGAAGCCAATGCTTCAACGTTTTACTTCTTCCCGGCTAACAAGGCTGGGAAGCCAATGCTTCAACGTTTTACTTCTTCCCGGCTAAAAGGCCAGCAATGAGAAGGTCTTCGGGAGAGGTGAGCTTGATATTGCTGTAGCTTCCCTCGAAAAGATGGACCTTATGGCCGCAAAGCTCGGCAAGGCCTGCATCGTCGGTACCCGCTAATCCCTCGTTCAGAGCCTTTTCATACACCTTTCTGATAAGCTCCATGCGAAAGGACTGGGGGGTTTGGGCAAGCCACACCCGGCTTCTGTCCGGAGTATCCTCGATGCACATGCTTTCATCCGCAATTTTAACGGTATCCTTCGCTGGCACTGCCGCACAGGCGGCGCCATGGGCCCAGGCGCTTTCAATGCTCCTTTTTAAAATATCCTCCGAAACAAAGGGCCGCGCTCCATCATGAATGAGGACAATTTCCGTTTCCCTTGGAAGAGCCGACAGCCCTCGAGCCACCGAATCCTGACGCTCTTTGCCGCCATGGACAAAGCCTATGGGAAAATTCCCCGCATATTCCCCGCATATCTCCCTTACCGCGTCCTCCTCCTGAGGGTTTACCACTAAAACCAGGCTTCCTATAAGCCCGGATTGGACCAGGGTATCCACGGACCATTTTAAAACAGGCCTTCCGTCAAGAAGCGCCAGAACCTTGTTGAAGCCAAGCCCCATACGGCTGCCTTTACCAGCAGCCACTACCAGTGCTCCAACGGACTTTTTATTTATTTCACCCATACATTGATTCCCCAAAAAGATTTGTTTTCTTCAAAAAGACCTGCATTTAGTTGACCATGGACAAATGCACGCATTTGAATTTTGCAAAGACCATACGCCCTGCTGAGGTCTGAAGTACGCTTGTTACGATAACATCCACACTCTGGCCTCTGAATTTATATCCCGCTTCAACCACAACCATGGTGCCGTCTTCCAGATAGCCGACCCCCTGACCGCTTTCCTTGCCTTCTTTAACAATACGCACAGTCATTTCCTCGCCGGAAACAGCCACTGGTTTCATGGCATTGGCCAGATCATTGATATTAAGGGTTTCTATACCCCTGATGCTGGCAACCTTGCTTAAATTATAGTCGTTGGTAATAATTTTAGCTCCCAGCTCCCTTGCTTTGGAAAGAAGCTGCTCGTCCACCTCTGTTTTGGCATCTCCGGGCGTTTTATCAATGGTAATAGGAAACCGGGCGTCGGATTTGAGCATATTGAGTACATCCAGTCCACGCCTTCCCTTGGCCCGCACAACATCGTCGGAGGAATCGGCCAAATGCCGCAGCTCCTCCAGAACAAAGCCGGGAACAACCAATTCGCCCTCCAGGAAATAGGTACGGCTGATATCAAGAATACGGCCGTCAATAATAACACTGGTATCAAGAAGCTTCAAAGCTGCACTGCCAGCTCCATTTCCTGAATCCCTGCTGCCCATAAAACGGTCGTTCTTTTTCATAATTGCAAAATAAACACCGCTTATTCCTAAAAGGATATTAATCATGATGGAAATAGCCACACCGATAACTTCAATTTTCACAATGGGGATGGAGATAAGATTAGCCACAATGAGACCGGCAATAAGACCTCCCACACCTACGGTCAACTCGTAGAGCGTGAGCTTTTGAAGCGCGCCTTCAATTTTTTCCAGAAAGTCGGTGGTACCGCGGATAACTTTGCCTGCAATATAAAACAGGATGATACCTAAAACTGCAGACCCGCAAAAAACTGTTCCCATTCCATACAGGGTATCCAGGTCCTCGCCCCTGCCATATTGAATGAACAAAAACCGGACTACTGTCATGCCTGTCAGAGCGCCTGTGAGCCCGAAAGCATATTTCAAAATCTTATCCAGCATGCTCTCTCCCCTATATTGAATGAATCAAGCTCTCCAAAGATAGCTCCGCCCCAAAGGAGCCGGAGACTTTTTACGGTGCTTGTCCGTTTCGGGTGCTTTCATTCCACTAATATAGACTGTAAGAGTCGGTTAAATCTTTCTTTTCTCGTCTCACCTTTGCTTTAAGCTCTCTGTCCCAGTCCCGCCGGATGGTATCCATAATTCAGCCAGTACTGGAAAACTTAGCTCATACATTGAGTGACCGTCTATTTAACCGATCCTAACACTTGGTTTTCAGGTTGATATGCGTAAATTTATTAAATCTTCCACATCCACAGGGTTCATGTTTTTAGCCAGAACCAGTTCACTGATTAAAATCTGCTTGGCGCTGTTGAGCATTTTTCTTTCGCCGGTGGAAAGGCCCTTGCAACGTTCCCTTAAAATGAGACTTTTAACCACATCGGCAACTTCAAAGACATTGCCGCTTTTAATTTTAATCATGTTTTCGCGATAGCGCTTATTCCAGTTGGCAGGCTCGTCCTGCATTTTAATTTCAAGGGATCGGAAAACCTCGTCGGCATCGCTTTTGTTAATGACGTCGCGGATACCCACACAGGCTACATTGTTAATAGGAATCATCACCTTCATGTCCCCGACAGGGATACGCAGGACATAATAATTCTTCCGCTCTCCTAAAATTTCTCGTTCCTCGATGGATTCGATAATGCCTGCACCATGCATAGGATAAACAATTCTATCCCCGATTCTGAACATAACTTACCGCTCCTTCTTCGGATCAGCACAAACTCCGACCCTGGCATGCACAATCCGTTTTACTTTATCCTCTCATCACGCTTTCCGCTCAAAAAAATTTGAATGAACCGGAAAACCTACTCCAAAATACAAGGTTGTCCGGTCGACCGAAAAATGTATGTATGAAGGCCTAAAAGACTATGCCATGCCTGTTCAAGGAGAATTACTCGCTTTTCACTCAGTATACACCACTGATTTGGAAAAGTCAAAAGACCTGGTTTTAACTTTGATTCGGAATATAAACGGTGAAGGCATCATGGAGTATGGATTTATGCCTGCCGCTCAATTAAGTTAAACCCCAAAGCAAAAGGTTTCAGTCATAAGCTTTCACCAGCCTTTTAAAGTGGTCGCCCCTTTCTTCAAAATTCTTATAAAAGCCATAGCTGGCAGCCGCAGGGGACAATATGCAGGCCCCCCCCTCAGGAGTAAATTGAAACGCCAGCTTCACAGCCTCTTCCATGTCTGCCGCGTCCAGAATTCTGGCCTTTTTATCCCGACCCTCTTCTATAAGCATACGGTGAAGCCGGTGACCTGTGGCTGGAAGGCAAAGAATTAAAGGAATGGCCCCCGAAGACAGAAGATCGAGCAGGGGACTGTAATCTATCCCTCTATCCAGGCCTCCGATAACGAGGGTGTGCACGTCAGCAACAGCCTTAATGGCGCAGATTACCGCTTCCGGAATAGTTGAGATGGAATCGTCATAAAAGCGGATGCCTTTATAGGTTCCAAAGGCCTCCAGTCTGTGAGGAAGTCCGTTGAAATCGCTCACCGCGCGGCAGGCGGTTTCCAAATACCTGGTCCCTATAAGCCCTACCAGGGTTAAGCAGGCCAGTATGTTGCCAAGATTATGCTCTCCGGGAAGCTGTCTTTGAAGCTCCTGAGACCCTATATCCCAAGTATTGCCTTCTAATTGGAAAATCATTCTTCCATTTTTAATAAAAGCACCACTTTCCGTGTAGCAGGACAAGGCCGGGCCATTACTAAAAAACAGAGGCTTTCCTTTCCCCGGAAGCTTTCCCCCCGTATAGTCAAAAACATTGGCGCCCGCAACGGCAAAGCTGTCTCCGTCCTGATACCGGAAAAGGTTAAGCTTGGCCTGGGCATAATCGGAAAAAGAGCGGTAATGATCCAGATGCTCTTCGTAAATATTAAGCAAAATGGCGTATTTAGGCGATTCCCTTATGGTTTCAAGCATGTGGGAGGACATTTCAAAAATGTACAGCCTGTCGGGAACATCCGTGAAAAACAGATCCAAGACCGGTCTTCCAATATTTCCCACAGCCGCGGTATCGAAGCCGCAAGCCTTAAGCATATGTGCCAGAAGCGCCGTGGTAGTGCTTTTGCCCTTGGTACCGGTAATGCCGACAATACGGTTTTTAAAAGCTTTAATAAAAAGCTCTGTTTGGCTTGTAATACAGTTTTGGGGGATTTTATCATCAATAGCCTTAAGGGGAATGCCAGGACTTTTAAAAACAGAGGTGTAGCCTGCCTGGGCAAGCTCCTCCACATAATGTTCGCCCCCAAATAGCACCACCGGCTCCCTGCTGTTTTCAAAGGCGTTCTTCAGCGCCTCCTCATTCCTGTCGGCTATTCCAATTTCTCTGTCGGGAAAAAGGTGCCTTAAAAAACGATAAGTCGACTGCCCTTCTCTGCCATAACCGAGAATGGCTATTTTTTCGTGCTTCAGCACTTCAATGATTTTTTCAGTGGACATGGATGTACACCTCCACAGGGGTTATTCCCCTGTCAACAGACTTCTAAACTCCAAAGGAACCAGATTGCCCGATTCAAAATCCACCAAAAGCATGGGCGGCGGCGTAAGCTTTTGCCTGACAAGCCTGTAGTGGGCTACAAGGGGAGGAGGGCTTTCACTTTCAGGATAGTCCTGGGACAATTTATCCATGGAATAAACCGATTCGGCCACAGTTCCCACACATTCAAAGGGCTTAACGGAGGAAAGGCCGGTAAGCTCATCCAGGGTTTGGACAAGATCCTCATACTCTAAAAGGTTCCCGCCGAAAATTTCCGAGGTTTTGGGAATTCCTAATTGAGCCCCCAGCAAAATAAAAACAAAAAGGCATTTGGGGCAATGACCGCACCATTTGTTTTCACGGCTCCCCCTGTTGCAGCTTCGAAACAGAGCGTGATATTGGTAGTGTCGGGCAAATTCCATGGTAATGCGAACCTCGCTCCAGGGCCTTAAAAGGCTGAAATACCGGACAGAGGGCGTGATATAATCTATGACATAATGATGGAAATCACTTTCAAAATCCAGGGTTTTGGAATACTGATGATTTACGTCGGTATTGGGAACAGTGGGTTCGTTGGCGCTGCCCTCATTGGAAAGTACAATGTTCTTCTTTCCTAAAAGCATGGCACCCAGTACGGCGCAAAACCCAAGAATGGCCGAATAGGGAACATGTCCATTGAGAAAGCCCCTTTTATTCATATCAAAGAGCACCGGATCAAAACGCCGGTGAGCGATAAGCTGCTTTTCATCCCCAAAGCCTGCACACAGAGCCGTATCCACGGAAGCTTTTCTGGGATCAAGAAGATACACGTGGTTTTCAGAAGAGAACGCTTTTAAGAGCTCCAGGGTTACCACCGAATCCTTGCCCCCGCCCACCGGAATAAGACTGCCTTCAACCTGAAGCTCCTCTGTCCCGGGTAAAGGCGGCGCCTTTTCATCACAATGAATTTTCACTAAGGATTCCTTCTCAACCTTGTGATAAAGGTCATTACGGTAAAGAAATTCCCCCAACCCCTTGTAAAAAAGCTTTTCCCAAAAAGCCAGGGCTTCCGGAGGAAGACAGAAGGGCTTTATGATAAGCTCGGGAGAGCAGACAGCCTTCCAGTAATTGATGCACTCCACCAGTCCCACATGGAAGGCGGCGTTTAAAAGCAGCCTGTCACGGGATTCCCCGGCAGCGTTTTTAGCAGCCTCCAGGGTTCCCTTATTTTTGTCTATGCTGTAAACATGGCGGACAGACAAGCTTTCCTTTGTTCCCTCAAGGGTGTAAAAGCTTGTCACCTCATAAGACGTTTCTTTTTCTTCATAGGAAAAAGCTTCATAAATAAATCGGGGATAGGCTTTTCTCAACTCTTCATACTTTTCAAAAGCCACACCAATGCCTCCTTGCACATGAGAGCGCACTCCTGTCGTTATCCGGCCGGAGGCTATACGCGCCCGCATCAACTTTCTTTGATTCGTATCCGAATCTCATTATATTTAAATCAGGCCCATTAATCAACTCTCGGGAAAACCCGCTCCAATTCATAATATAAAGATAAAAGCGCCAGGCCGTAAGGTTTACGCCTGCCGCCTGGCTATTTCATCCCGTCTTGTTTCAAGCCGGCCCCTGCAGCCATACTATGGCGCAGGGACTCAAATCTTACTCCAGCGCCCAATTAAGCCAAATTATATTGAAGGAGACCCTTTGCATCAGGAACTCTTTTTAAGCTCCGATCGATCCTGCCCACCTGCGGCGGACATGCGGGCATAATTTGCAAGAATGCTTTGATAGCGTTTGGAAATATCGGTCTGGGCCGATTCAATACGTGCCTCAATATCCTCAAGATAGTCTTCCATAATCTCAATAAGAGGCCTTTGCAGCTTGTTTTTTTCTGCAAGCGTTTTGAGGTAATCCACCGCCTGACGGCAGGTAAGAGCGGGCCTGTTTGGCCGATTTTCCACCATGGAGGCAAAAAGGTCGGACAGAACCAGCATGTTTGAACCTATTTCAATGTCCTTGCCCATAAGGGTCGATTCCCTCTGTGCGGTTTTATTGTAGCCCATGGCCTGCTGAAACATGTCACAGACATCGGGCAAATCCGTCTTTTTAAGAATTTTTATTATATTCTGGAGGGACAGGCTGATAAGACGATGCTCCTCTTCAGGATTTCCTGCCCTTTCAAATTCCTGGGGCGGAATTCCGAGCATGTTCAGATTGTAAATAAGAGCCGCAATGCGGATCCTTTCCACCAGCTTCCAGTTTTGCCTGGTAAATCTGGACATCATGCTCACAATAATCTCCATGGTTCTGGCATGGGAATAGTAATTGGGCATACAAAACATAATGGCATACACAAAGGTCCTCAGAACACTTTCACTTTCCGCTTTCCCCACCTTCATGCTTCCGATGCCCTCTAAAAGCTCTTCATGGTATTCTCCGGTCACAAGCCTGTTTAAAAGTCCCTCTTTAACAAGGCGACGAAGGACCTCAACCTGCTCGGGCATAAAATCGTCTCGATCAAAAAGAGCCTTTACCTTCTCATCAAGCAGGTCAAAGGGCTCGGCGGAAACCATTTCAAAAACCTCGTCGGCAAGGCCTATTAAATAGGCCTCATCCGGAACCTGTCCGCCCTCCTCCGAATAGACCTTCTCGCCATACTTTTTATGATGGTATAAAACAGAGGTGGCATACTCGGCATATGGAAAATATTCCTTTATCATTAAGTACGCAAAAATGCAATGACGGGTTAAAAAGCTGCCGGAGGATAGGCCGTCAGCCCTGCAGTCGGGATAGAGAAAGCCAATATGATGAAGCATGGTGGTAATGACAAGCCCTGTCAGCCTGTCCCCTTCATAGCCCAGCTCACGGGCCATTTTCATAACCAGATAGGAGGACATAGAGGCGTTTTGGGCAAGATTCGCATCGGCCAGAGCCAGGGACTTTTCAAAAATAATAAAAATTTGCTTCATAAACATGTGGTTGGCCCGGCCCACACTTTTTATGACACGGCAGGCGGATTCCTCCCCATCGGCCAGCACAGGAGAAGGACGGCCTGTAAAATAGCCCTGCACATAATCGATACCCATCCGGCAGAGGGTCTCCAGCTCTTCCCGAAGCTCCACACCCTCGGCCAGTACCCGGGTTCCCCGGTAGCGGGCATAGGTTATGATGTCCTCCAGCATATGCTGCTTTCTGAGATCCCTGTGAATGCCTGTCACCAGCTCTCTGTCAATTTTTATTATGTCGGGTTCCAGCGCCAGAAGGGCCAAGTGGTTGGAATAGCCGGATCCGAAATCGTCCAGGGCAAATTTGGCGCCTGCCTTTGTAACAATGGACTTTCTTAAGCGAATTTCCTCAGGATCCAGCTTTTTACGCTCGACCACTTCAAAAACCACCCGCATATGGCTGAAATAGCGATCCCGGATATCATTGTAGTCCTGCTCGTCAAGGGTGGCATAAGGCGCCGTATTAATAAAAAGGTAGTGGGAGGTTCCGGCAGCCTTTCTTTCAAGGTAGGTATCCAGCGCATTGTAGACCATGCGCTTTTCAAGCTTGGGATAGTGGCCGCTTGTCTCCGCATCGTCAATGAGCTCCACGATGGTGTCATAAAGGGGATTTTGAGGGCGGCTTAACGCCTCGTAGCCAAAAACCTCTCCTGTTTTTAAGGAGAGGATGGGCTGAAAAACGATGCTTAACTGATTGGATTCAATAATATCCTTAATGAAGGTGCGGCGAAAGGCTGCTTTTTTCGTAGCTTCATACCTTTCCTTGTTAAATGGATTAAGGTTTGAAGCCATTCCCCGCATAACCTCATGCTCGGCAAAGGCGGCATATTCAAGAAGCTCTCCCGGATCCTCTCCGTGGATGCCGGAGGCGGCGTAACCCACCGAAAGATGAAAGGAAACGGCGATACCGTCCACATTGGCCACATCGGCCGCAATGCTTTTAATCATTTCGGCAGCATCATCCAAAAAAGGCTCCATCTCTTTTAATCCGGTAACAATAAGCAAAAAGTCAGAACCCCACCAGCGAAAGGGAATAAGACCAGGTCTCATATACCGGCGGAAGACTTCGCCGCATACACGAATATAAGAATTGCCCGATACCATGCCGAAGCGCTCCTGGAACTCGGAAAAGCCGGTAAGGCCTATATAAAGGAAGGCCACCGTTTCATCGGCCTGTTTTTCCTTAAGAGCACGTCCGCCTATTTCCGACAGGGCATTTCTGTTATAAAAACCTGTTATAGTATCATGGGTAGCCTGTTCCCGTTCAAAGCTGCAGTCCAGCGCAGGTTGGAGGGACACACAAGCATCCGCTTCAACGTCCTTAAGATCCTGGTTGGAATTTTCTTCCTGTCTTTGAGGAGGTAGTGGTAAAAGAGGAGGCGTTTTTTTGTTAAGCGAGAAGAAGACCGTAACAGAATGTAAAACATAGAGAAAAGCTGCTGCCAATATGGCAATCAGAAGCAAAACAAAATAATCGGCGGGTAAGTATTGCCGATAAAAAACAAGAAGGCAAAGGGCAACAAAGAACAATCCAATAAATGCAGTCAGCCCAAAAAACCAATTTAATTTTCCGGTCGTCCTGTTT
>JAFADM010000158.1 GCA_023424865.1 Bacillota bacterium
GTGAATTCCTGAGGCACTGAAGCCTCCGGTGTGGCCGAAGCCGATGAAGTAGGCGAGGATGAGGCAGAAGGTGTTGGTGTACTGCTGTTTTCGCCCGTGGTGGTTGAGCATCCGGCTGCAATTCCGGCAACCATGACAACCGTTAGTAGCGTTGCGATGAGCTTTTTCATTTAAGTTCTCCTCCTGTTTCAATTTTTCTTATATAGCGATTTCATTTAAAAGCATTTTGTGGGGTCAGGCTTACAAGGCCCCGCTTCACACCTGCATCAAGAAGCCTTTCCAAGGCCTCCTCCAGCTCCCTTCGGGGTATGCCCAACTGCATCCGGATAAAGCCTGTGCCCTCTGCGCCGTATTCACTGCCCCGGTCTACAAGAATGCCTGCTTCATCCTTCAAAAAGGAGTACAGCACATCCTCTGAGAGGCCAAGCGCTCTGAAATCCATCCAGAGAAGGGTACCCGCCTTATGTTCACATACGGTGACCATGGGAAAATACCGGGATATAAAAGCCCTTGTATAGCGGATATTTTCTTCGACAAACCCGATAAGGGCCTTAATCCAATCCATACCCTCAGGCGTATACGCTGCCAGAACAGCCGTATAAATAAAGGGATTGATGCTGCCGTAATGGTCTGCATCCCTCTGGTATATGTATTTCTCACGAATTTTTTCGTCGGGGATAATGATGTTGGCATGGCCGAAGCCTGTAAAATTGAAGGACTTGCCGATGGAGGTACAGACAATGGCAAGCTCCTTAGCGCCTTCTATCTGGGAAAAGGGAATGGCACGGCTGCCGTTAAAGGCATGCTCTGCAAAAATTTCGTCGGAAACAATCAGAACCCCGTATTTACGGGCCAGAGCAGCCACTCGAACCAGATCCGCCTCCTCCCATACGGACATAATGGGATTATGGGGATTGCATAATAGCATAAGCTTGTTTTCGGGCCTGGACATAAGGCTTTCAAGGTTCTCAAAATCCATGGCGTACTTGCCGTTGCAATAAATAAGGGGATTGGTCACCTTTTTTCTGCCGGTTCTTTTTATGATTCTATCATACAGCACATAAACGGGAGGTTGGATTATAATGCCGTCCCCCTCCCGGGTAAATGCCCGGATAGCCGCACACATGGCCTGTAAAATGCCATAGGAGGGAACAATCCACTCGGTCTCAATTTTCCAGTTGCGAAAGGCGGACATCCAGTAACTCACGGCCTCCAGGTACTGGGGAACGTCGGATCGGGTCCAGCCGTACAGGCCTGACGCCGCCCGGGAAACCAGGGCATCAATGACACAGGGTGCCGTTTTGAAATGAAGCTGAGCACCGGACATATTGGTAACAAACGGATTGTAGGGGGTTCCCAGATCCACATCGGCCGCATCGGCGATGGTCTCAAAATCAAAATAGTCCATCATGTATGTAACACTTCCTGCTAGCTATCTCACTGAACATATCAGTGATATTGTTATTAAATATATCGGTAATTTTGCAACTTGTCAATGCGTTTCCTGCAATTTCTTCTTTGAACATAAAATCCTGAGCATGAAATGAAACCGGTTGGAGAAAAACAAAAGACATGGAGGAGAGGCTACTCCTTTATCTGAAGGAATCAATCAAATAAAAGGTTCAAATCCTTTTTCAGCCATTCTTTAGCTGTTTCTGCGTCTCTTTTTAGGAGGGCATCCACAATTTCTCTGTGATAGCGGGCAATTTCCGTTGTATTTTGAAAAACATTGACCATACTCAAGGATCGTGACATCACGCCAAGAAGCTTAACCACAATATCCTCCAGAAATTTGTTGCCTGAAAGATGAGCCAGCTGGGTATGAAATTCCATATTATTATTAACATCATAGGTTTTCTTTATAATTTCATAAAGCCCGGCAATAGCTTGCTCCGAGGCCTTTTCCACCGCAAGCTCAATAGCGCGTGACTCATTAATAAGCCTGAGCTGCTGGATTTCGTCGAATTCCCGATGATTGATTGTTACAATGGCATAGCCCTTCCGGGGATGGCTGATGAGCTGCCCCTCCTGGCAGAGCCTGTGAACCGCCTCCCGCACCGGGGCCTTGCTGACGGCGTAGCGTTTGGCTATGTCCTTTTCAACTAAAAACTCATTGGCATCAAAGACCAGATTATTAATATCCTTTTTTATGTCCCTGTAAATTTTATCTGCCATGGTCTCTTTCATTTAAAAATCCTCCCGGTGGCCTCCACGCTGGCATTAATACCTTATCGTTCATGAAAGCAATATAAAAGCAAGTTATCCTGCGGATAAATCCAAGCTTCGGGCTGGGGACTGCGCCCGCTTTTTTGGGTACAGGCATAGCCCGCTTTTTTGGATGCGGGCTATGCCCGTTTATTGACGATTGGTTGACTTTTATTTTAAACTATAGGTATAATTTTTAGCAAGTAACGGGTTGTGAAACGGAGAGTGCCAAAACATGAAAAAAACCCTTGTTGAGTCAGTTTATTCCGCTATCAGGGATGCCATCATTACAGGCCAGCTTGGAACAAACCAGCTGATTCTGGAGCAGAACATCGCCGACGAATACGGCATCAGTAAAGTCACCGCCCGTGAAACCCTCCAGCGCCTGTGCCACGAAAAATATTTGAAAAGCTATCCGCGCAAGGGTTATCTCATAAATGAAATCACCCCGAAGCAGTGTTATCAAATCCAGCAGGTACGCTACCAAATTGAAGGCTTTTCCCTGCGGCTGGTTATAAAAAACTGTTCAGACCAGGAAATCCATTCCCTGAAGGAAATTTTGGAACAGCCCCAGACCAACAACGACCCCTACGAAACCGTCAATTCCCGCTTTCATTTGCGGCTGGCGGAGCTTTCAGGCAACCGCTACATCTACGATACCCTCTACTCCTATATCGGCTCCGTCTGCCGCTATGCCATTACAGGCTCCATTGCCTACAAGTCCTTTTCAGGACAAAGCTATCATGACGAAATTATTCAAGCCCTTTCCTCCAGGGATATACAAAGCGCTCTTACCTGGCTTCGGCAGGACTTGCAGCTTAAGGCGGACGACGTCTGAACCTTTTACGCCGCCTCCAATCCCTATTTGCCGCTGACCTGCATGCTTTTAACCCAAAGGCTTGGCGAGCCCACACAATAGCTCTTTCTTAAGAATTCCTCCACAAGAAGGTCGTTGCCCGCTTCCTGAATATTCTCGAAAACATCAAGCAGATTGCCGCAAATGGTCATGGCTGTCACATTATGATGGGGCTTGCCGTCTTTTATAACCACGCCCTTGCAGGGAATAGAAAAGTCTCCCGACCCAATATTAATGGAATGAAAAACATCATAGGATTCAGTGATATATAGGCCGTCCCCCATTTCCTCAAGAATCCGGGCCACATCCCTCTCCCCTTCCTTAATAAGGATAATGCGGGGTGTTATCAGGATATCCGTCGGAATATTGCCGCTTAAAAGCGCCGTGCGTCCCGCATTGGCAGTAGGCTTGGCATTCATGGCCCCGGCACTGCTGAGGTTATGCATAAGCCCTGAAAGCTCCCCGCCGTCCACCAGCACATTAACATCCGCACCGGTTCCCTCACAGTCAAAGGGGTATCGGTAGCCGCTCTCCTTATGACTGGGTACGTCCACCACATGAAGGGCCTTTGAACCGATTTTCTCACCCAGCTTTCCGGCCAGGGCAGAGGATCCGTCCCTGTACTTGATCCCGCTGAACAGCTGCCATGCAGTCATAAGAATATTGACGCTAACCGTGCTGCTTAAAACCACCGGGTATTCTCCCGGCTCAACCCCTGTGGCACGATACTGGCTGAACAGGGCCTCACCGATTTTCTCACGAAAGGCTTCCGTGTCCAGCTTGTCAAAGGAGGATGCGGAAGCGGCGCAAAGAGCGTTGTACTGAACCCCGTCAAACTCGGCCATAACATTGACAGAGGCATAATAGACATCTCTTGAGGAAGCCGCGTTAACACCCCTGGAGTTTAAAACCCGGGACTGGAAGGTATCCAGCCTTACCTCGGCCAGAACGCTTACAATATGGGCGTCGGCCTTAAGAACCTCGTCCTCCAGCCGTGCCGCTGCCGCCTTCATCTCATTTAAGTCCGCCTCTGCCTCGGTAATGGTTTCCAAGCCTGTAAAGGCCGTTTCACGACTATTCAGAGGATCCGTTCCGTCCCTCTCCACAGCTGTGGAATTGGTCAAGGCTCTCTTGAACACCTCTTTTGGCGGCTCCTGCAAATCCTGAGTATAGGCATAACCGGTTTTCTCTCCTGATACCCGGATAAAAAGCTCCGTCATATCGGAGGCTGCCGTTTTAACAATTTCACCGTTTGTCACTCCGATGAGGGTGCTTTTTTGCCTTTCGGCATTAACCTCGGCCTCCCCTATACCTTTGGGAAGACTTTTCATTAGCGTCTCATAACCTTTAAGCTCTATCATATTCAGCCCTCCCCGCCTACAGCCATTTGTGAAATACGCATTCTTGGCTGGAAGCTGGTAGTGGGGCAAAGTCCGGAGGCTGCTCCGCAAAAAGCCCCGCCTTCGGTTTCCACACGGCTTCCCACCCTGTCCACAAGCTTTATAACGTCAATTCCCCGGCCGTTTAGGACCAGCCCTTTTACCTGGTGGTCAATTTGTCCGTTTTTAATCCAGTAGCCCTCGCTTACGGCAACTGAAAATTCCCTTCCTCCGGTGCCGCCTCCCATGCGCTTCACATAGAGGCCCTCGTCCATGCTTCGGATCATTTCATCGTCATCATCGGTTCCCGCTGCCAGATAGGTATTGCTCATACGGGAGGTGGGTGCATAGGCGTAGCCCTGGCGTCTTCCGCTGCCGGTAGAGGGCATATTAAGCTTTCTTCCTCCCAGCCTGTCGCAAAGATAGCCTTTTAAAATACCGTTTTCAATTAAAATATTTTTCTGGCGGGGGTGTCCCTCGTCATCAATGGCGGCGGTTCCGTACAGGCCCGGCATGGTGCCGTCGTCAATGAGAGTGACCTTTTCAGAGGCCACCTTCTCACCGATTTTTCCCGCAAAATTGCTGGTGTTTCCGGAAATGGCCGACGCCTCCAGCTGATGGCCGCAGGTTTCGTGCCAGAAGGTGCCGCAGGAGCCTGCCTCCAGCACTACCGGCACACAGCAGGAACGGGCAGGAGCCGCATTCATGCTGCGTACAATACCCCGAATAAAGCCATCTGCAAAGGCTTCGTAATCGCTTTCCACCCGAAAGGCTTCAAAGCCCAGCGCTCTTGTATAATCGCCCCAGTCATACTGGGATCGGCCCCCGTCGCCTACAGTGGCCTGGATGCGGATGCGGCTTGTAACTCGCCGGTCTTCGGTATAAAGGCCTTCACTGTTGACAACGGTTATTTTCTGATCGGTGTCAAAATAGTCCACATTCATCTGGCGGATAGAATGGCCTGTTCCCCTGGCAGCTCCATCGGCCTTCCGGATAACCTTGATCTTTTTTTTGTAATCCACAGTGGCGGGATAGATTTCGATAACATTGGGGTTAAAGGGCTTTTCCATGGAAAAGACAATGTTTCCTGCCGGCCTTGCTTTGGCGTCCCCCATAAGCCGGGCTGCCTGATGTGCCATTTTAAGAAGGGAATCGAAGGACAGGGTATTGGTGTAGACATAGACGCTTTTTGTTCCCAAGAGCACATAAATGCCCGCTCCGGTAATACGGACGGTAGTAATGCCTTTAATCACTTTCTCGGCACACTTGATGTTGAGCTCGTCCCTGTCCTCGAAAAAAAGTTCGGCAAAATCACCGCCTGTGGACAATGCCGCTTCAAGGACAAGGGCCATTTCGCTGTTGCTAA
>JAFADM010000178.1 GCA_023424865.1 Bacillota bacterium
ATTCTTCAAGGCACTGAGTTATAGCTGCTTTCATTTGTTTTTCCCTTCCGGATTCTTGTTGTTTAGTATAACTTTACCGCATAACTTTTTTTAAAATCAATACGAATAATCCATAATAAGGCTTGACAACAAAAAATATAACTATATAATGATACTAGTAATCGTTATTGTTATTGTTAGTTGTTTGCGTAAGCAATTCTGGCTAAAAGGGAGGGGGCAATACCCCTGAGCTTTTGATTGATTGAATCGGGTGATTAAATTGGCAAGAAGAAACAGTGCTCAACGACATATTATCGAGGATATTCTCGGTCAGCTTGAACATCCCACTGCCATGGAGGTTTATGAGGCAATACGAAAATTTTATCCTCAAATAAGCCTGGGCACTGTCTACCGGAACCTTGGTCTCATGGCCGAAGAAGGACAGGTGCTGAGGTTGTCCTTTGCCAACGAGCCGGATCGCTTTGATCCCAAAACAGAGGAGCATTACCATGTGGTATGCAATCGCTGCGGCCGGCTTTTTGATACGGATCATACGCTTCCGCCAGATCTTATTAAGAAAATCGACAGCGCGGTGGAAGAATGTACCGGTGTTCGCATTGCCAGCAGAACCATGATGTTCGGAGGCATCTGTACGGAATGCCGGACTTCCCGTAAATCATAGAAAAAAGAAAATTACTAAAATAAGGCATTGCTTTTAAGGCGGATACGGCAAGAATGCCGATCACAATAAAAATATTTATTCAGGAGGGTTTTATTATGTCACTCATTGGAAAAGAAGTAAGCGAATTTAAGGTACAAGCTTTTGTAGACGATGGTTTTAAAGAGGTTATCAAGGCGGATCTACTGGGGAAATGGTCTGTCTTCGTTTTCTATCCTGCGGATTTTACCTTTGTGTGCCCCACTGAGCTTGGAGATCTGGCCGAGCAATATGAGGAATTCAAGAAAATTGGCTGCGAGATCTATTCTGTCTCCACCGATACCCATTTTGTTCACAAGGCATGGCATGATACCTCCGATACCATTAAGAAAATAAAGTACCCCATGCTGGCGGATCCTACTGCAAAGCTGTCCAGGGATTTTGAGGTTTACATTGAGGAAGAGGGCCTGGCATTGCGGGGAAGCTTCGTGGTTAATCCTGAAGGAAAGATTGTTGCCTATGAAGTTAACTCCAATAATATCGGAAGAGAAGCGGCCGAGCTTTTGCGCAAGGTTCAGGCAGCCCAATTTGTGGCAGAACACGGCGATCAGGTGTGCCCTGCAAAGTGGCGTCCCGGTGCGGAAACTCTCAAGCCCAGCCTGAATCTCATAGGAAAGCTGTAATTGTTCATGAAAGAGTTATATGATCTGATTATTATCGGCTCCGGCAGCGCAGGCATGTCAGCAGGTATTTATGCCGGACGGGCAAGACTGAAAACACTTATCCTTGACAGAGATCGTTCGGGAGGTCAAATCAAAATTACCTCCGAGGTGGAAAATTATCCCGGTATTCTTCATATTTCAGGTGAAGATTTGAGCCAAACCATGCGCAGGCAGGCCGAGAACTTTGGCGTAAAATTTCTTCAGACAGTGGTTGAATCGGTAGACCTTTCAAAGGATATTAAAAAGGTTCAAACAGTTGAGGGAGAGTATGAAGCTCTGGCTGTTATCATTGCCACCGGTTCGGTTCCCCGAAAGCTGGGCTTTATCGGTGAGGAAGAGTTCCGGGGACGTGGCATAGGCTATTGCGCCACCTGTGACGGCGAATTTTTTGCAGGACTGGACGTTTTTGTTATAGGCGGTGGCTTTGCGGCAGCGGAGGAGGCTATCTTTCTGACCCGGTATGCCAGAAAGGTAACCATTATTGTGAGGGGAGAGACCTTCTCCTGCCCTCAGTCCATATGTGACAGGGTTGCGGCCCATCCCAAAATTGAGGTGAAGTATAATGCGGAGCTGGCGGAGGTTGGGGGAGACGGCGTACTGAAATACGCCAGGTTTGTAGATAACCAAACAGGCCGGAGCTGGCGGTACGAAGCGGCACAGAATGAAACCTTCGGTGTGTTCGTGTTTGTGGGGTACATCCCCCAGAGCGATGAATTTGCCCATCAGATTCGGCTGGATGAGCGAGGCTATATTCTTACCGATGAAACCATGCGCACAAATGTGGACGGGGTGTATGCCGCAGGCGATATTCGTCCTAAGCAGCTTCGCCAGCTTGTTACCGCCGTGGCTGACGGTGCGGTTGCCGCAACAAGTGCCGAACGTTATCTTGCGGAAAAGAAGGAGCGCATGGGACTTGCAGAAGAGCATGGGCAGGTTGACTCAAAGAAGGGAACAGCCTTTCTTGACGAGGAGCTTCGTGAACAGCTTATTCCCATTCTTCAGCGCTTTGAAAAACAAATCCGGCTTGTGGCTTTCCTGGAGGATGGTAATGATTTGAGCAATGAAATAAAAGGTTTTCTTTCAGAATTCATTCCGCTTACAGATAATGTAAAAATCGAGTATTTATCCAAGAATCAGGATCCTGAAAGAGAGAAGCAGGCCAATATAAAACTTTTCCCCGCCATCGCTGTTTTTGGAGCGGACGGAGACTATACCGGCGTACAATTCCACGGTGTGCCCGGGGGGCACGAAATCAATTCCTTTATTTTAGCACTTTATAACGCAGCGGGGCCGGGACAGGCTTTGGGGGAGGAATCCCTTGCAAAAATCCAGGGGATAGGGAAAAAGGTTAACTTTAAAGTAGGCATTTCTCTTTCCTGTACACTGTGCCCAGACGTTGTAGCCCTGACCCAGCTTATGGCCCTAAAGAACCCTTTAATTGAGGCGGAAATGATTGACGTAGCCCGGTATCCGGAATTTAAAAACAAGTATGCTATCATGAGTGTTCCGGCCATTGTGGTCAATGATGATAAAATTATTTTTGGCAAAAAGAATCTGGACGAGCTTATCAGCCTGACGGGTGGGTGACGCTTAATCCAGCTCAATTAAGAAAGGGGAGGCGGGAAGCCTCTGGCGGTTATAGAACAGAGCTCCGTCAGGATTAGCGGCATAGGCATAGCGTACAAACAAGGGCCTTTGCCCCTCCCAGGGGATAATAATCTGGTCGTCCCTGATTTCTGCCGGACAGTCTTTAAATTCACCGTCCCTGCCTGCGATCTGGAAAGGCTCCGGCCGGATGCCCTTTAAGCAAAGAAGTCCTCCCAGGGCGTAATCGAAGGAGAGAATAATCTTTCCTTCAGAGACAGTCCCGCTTTTAATGAGAGGGCCAAAGCCGATAATCGGTTCCCCATAGGCAAGTGCCTGTGCTGCCAAAGCCAGGCGCTGCCCTATGGGCTTTTTATTTTCCGGATGCAAATCATTGGCTTCGCCGGTATCAATGGTAACGACAAGGCCTGTTCGGGTTATTTGGAGAGCCCTTCTCTGGGCTTCACGTATTTCAGGCCAGCCAGTGCTCTCCGGAAGAAGGTCAATGGCGAAATTGGGAAGCTGAACAATGAGAAAAGGAAAATCGCCCTGGTTCCATTTTTCACGCCAGCCAGCAATGAGTGTTTTTAATAAGGGCAGGTAATCGGTGGGGTCGTCGGAGTTGGATTCCCCTTGATACCACACAGCTCCTTTTATGGCATAGAAATGGCAAGGGGCCAGCATGCCGTTATAAAGTCCTGTGGGCTTGCGGTTGAGCCAGCCGATTTCAGGCATGGGGGAGAGGCGGCAGCCTATTTGATATTTCCAGATGCCGTGGAGAGCCAGGTGTCCGTTTTTCCAAAACAGACGGTAAGGCTTACGTGGTGTAAAGCGTCCCAGGCCGTTATTTACAACAACCCGGACCGTAATTTCATTTTCACCCTGGCGCAATAATCCGGCGGGCACGGTATATTTTCTGGGTGGGTACTGATAACCTGTCTCACC
Organism: Bacillota bacterium; assembly: GCA_023424865.1. The sequence goes on from JAFADM010000178.1 coordinate 3,889, forward strand.
TACAAGAACACCGTTAATATAGGTCCTGTCGCTGTCCACAAGGGTGCCGAGCCAAAGGGAGGCATCCTCTTGCCGTGGGGCGTCCTGCAGAGTAAAGGTTTTTTTAAACCAAATGACGCCGCTGAAATCCAAGAGCCCCGCATCTCTGAAAAAAGCCGGAAGAGACATGCTTTGCCATTGAGAGGTATCGGTGGCTTCGGTGAACCAGGGCCCGGCAGAGCAGGAAAGTCCCGTGTCGGAGGCTTCAGCGTTTTTTAGCCAATTTCGTGACAGGGCTTCATTTTCTTCACTATAGCTATCGGCATGGCCGGGCTTATTAAAATCTTCAATCGCCTCATGGAATTGGGAAAAATCACCAAGCATTTCCTGGCCCAGCCAGGCCTCAATGGGAGAACCGCCCACGCTGCAGTTGATGACGCCTATTGGAATGGAGTAGCGCTGGAACAGAGCCTGTTGAAAGAAATAGGCGGTGGCGGAGAATTCCCGGATGGTTTCGGGGGAAGCACAAAGCCATCGTCCGGTGGACAAATCCTCCAGAGGCTTTCCGAAAACCACATCCTGAGAGGGCGTAAAAATGCGGATGGCATTGTTTTCACCGCTTTCCAGCTCCTCGGGATAGGTGTCCTTAACCCGCTCCATGGGAAGAACCATGTTGGATTGTCCGGAGCATAGCCACACATCACCGATTAGAATATCCTTAAGGGTTTCATTTCCGCTATATTGAGAACCAACCGTCATCGTGTAAGGGCCACCGGCAGGGATGCTCTCCGCGGTAATTCTCCAGCGTCCGTTTTTGTCTGCGTTTGTTCTGTAAATCCTGTCGATAAAGGAAATTGTAATGGAATCTTCAGGAAGGGACCAGCCCCAAAATGTTAGAGGCACTTCCCGCTGAAGGATCATGGAATCGCTTAACAGCCTGGGAAGCCGTAATGCTTTATTTGCCATAGCCATCCTCGCTTTATTCAAATCGGAGAATAAACTCCATACTTCATATTAAGTCTGAGATTAAGCTCAACATATCCTATTAAAACCGGTTAAATCTAAGATTAAGCTCAACACTTCATATTAAATCCGGTTAAATCTGAGATTAAGCTCAACATATCATATTGAAATCGGTTAAATGTGAGTTTAATTAAGCTCTGCGCTTCATATTAAAACCGGATAATAAACCCGCACCTTATATTATAGTTTACCGCAAAGTTTTCCACAATATGGCTATACCATTGCTTCCTAATTTAAATCTTCTTGCTGCTACGGCAAAAGGCGATGGAGGATGCCGTCCAGCATCAGTTCCATAACCTCGTCCTGCCTGCCGCCGCTGTTTTCACAGAGAAACAGCCAGCTTTGATAAAGAGCCTGAAAGGTAAAGGAAGCGGTTTCAACACTGCAGGTAAAGGTAATACCGTGCTCATGAAGCGATCGGGCAGCATCCACGTTTTGCCGGGTGTATTCGGCCAAACGCTCACCGGAAACCCTTCTGGCGAGGAGTTCAAGAGTCTGGGAATTGATTTGAGATAAAACAGGATAGTGGGTGGCAAGTCCTGCCATTGTAGCAAAAACCTGCTTAACTCGTTCCCTGGCAGGCAAACGGACATTATTCTCCAGCAGAATAGTCAGATCCGCAAAGATTTTTTGCTGTATACCCTGGACGATATCCAAAAAGAGGTATTCCTTGTTCTCATAAAAGGTATAAAAAGTTGCCTTGGCCATGCCGGATGCCTCTGCTAAATCGTCTATGGTTACTTTCTTAAGGCCATGGGCGGCAAAAAGGCGTTGGCCTTCCTGAAGAAGCTTTTGTGCTACGGCTTCTTTTTCAGCTTTACTGTAACGGGGCATAAGTGACCTTCCTTTTCTCAAAATGAGTTACTTTCTTTATGGATGTTATTTAAGCGTTACTTTCACTACCTGTTGCAATAGCGTTACTAACCATGTAACAGGCAAATCCCTCAGATGCAAGTATTGTGTTATTCCTTATGGTCCTTGAACTCAATATGGAGTATCTGGCTCCTGTTCCGTGTAGAGGGAAGAAGGTTCATTATCCTCATGAGGGGAGACTGGCGCTCCTTAAGTAAATTACCCATACTCCAGGCCTTTATTAAACGAATATGGGGATTGAGTCCTTCAATATGCTGTGCTTTGTCCAGCCCCCATAAAAAGGGATGACTTATCCCCTTGCCCACAAAAAAGCTATGAACCACATCAAAAAGCATGTGGGCCCCGGGAAAATACTTTGCCAGCATGTGAAACAGGCGCTTGACCTCTTCCACGGTAAAGTACATAAGTAATCCTTCAGCCAGTATTAGCATCTTGTTAGGAGAAATCCCTTCCAGATGACGAACCCATACTTCATCCAAAGCGGAGGCCGCTATAAAATGAATGCGTTCAGTCTCCTCAAAGTATTCTCTTCTCAAGGCAATGACCTCCGGCAAATCCAGCTCATAGCTTTGAATTCGGCCGTTATCCATCCGGCTTATCCGTGTATCCAGCCCCACCCCCAGGGAAAGAAGGGTTAAGTCGGGCTTCCCTGCAAGCAGGGCTTCAAGTGTGTCATCAATTACCCTGGTGCGGGCCAGGATCCCCAGAGTGGCAATTTCGCCGCCATCTACGACATAATCACCAAGATCCGTTAGGGAAGCAATTTCTGCCGCTTTTTCGTCCCGTACCACCGGATTGTTTTGTTTTAATTCGTTGGCACGGGCTGCCAGGGGGATAAATAAGGTTTTGGATACACCCTCTTCAAGTGTTGCTTTCATCAGAAGCACTCCTTTCAAATATAAACCGTATTCCGCACAGACCGCAAGACCTGCTTGTCTCAAAAAGCAGCCGGTTCCCGCAGTTTTGGCATTCATAGTGTCCGTTTCCCAGAGAAAGTCTGCTCTTTCTCAGGGAAGCATAGCCTTTGGCAATCCGTTTATCCTGAATAAACTCTGCAAAAAGAATGAGGAGAAAAAGGAAGAAAAGAACCAGGCCCACCCATAGGGAGAGATTAAACAGCGTTTTAAAAGCAGGCTGGGAGGTAAGCCATAAAAATAGCTTTAATACCAGAGGAATTGCTGTTGTGAACAATGCGATAAGACCAATAATTTGGGGTCCAAAGCCAATGGAATTGATTTTCCGCATAAAAACCTCTTATATATACTTAAAAACTAATTTAGTATATATAGTATAAATGCTATAGTTGAAATAATCAAGCTTGGCGTATTTAAACCTTTGCGTATATAAGAGCGATAAACTTTCAAAATAACAATTAAAAATTAGTTTCGATTTACATAATGGAAGTATTTTTAAAAAGGATTTACAAAATAAAAATAGCGCTGTATAGTAATCACAAGGTTTTCGCTGCCGGCACGAAAAAAGAAATTCTTTCAGATAAAAACCTGGGTTTTGTGGTCTCAAAGAGGATTAAAGTATGGATGAAATAGATAAAAAAATAATTGAGGTTTTAAAAAACAACAGCAGGGCAACCACACCTCAAATCAGCAAAAGTGTTCACCTTTCCATACCTGCCGTAGCGGAACGCATTCGGAAGCTGGAGGATTCGGGAGTGCTTCAGCAATTTACAGTGAAAGTGAGCAGGGGAAAAACCGGCTTTAAGCTTCTGGCCTACGTTTTTCTTTCCTTGGAGAAAACCGAGCATGTGGAGCCCTTTCGAAAGCTTGTGATTACCTTTCCCCAGGTTCTGGAATGCCATCATGTGGCAGGGGAATTCGATTATTTACTTAAGGTTGCGGTAGAGGACACCAACGCGCTGGAGGACTTTCTTTCCCATTGGCTCAAAAAAATCAAGGGTGTTGTAAAATCCAACACCATCATTGCCTTATCCACACTTAAAGAGGATATTAACAGACCCTTCTAATCTTTTCATTAAAAAAGAGAACATCCTTTATTGAACAGAAGTAACTTGACAGGAGGTTTTATTATGCTCCATCAGGGCTTTAAATCCATGGGCTTTTTGCTGCTTAAGGGCTTTAAATTTGGCATGCTTCTCCAACTCGCCGTGGGTCCCGTATGCCTGGCTCTATTTCAGACTGCCGCTGCCAAGGGCTTTCAAAGCAGCCTTTTGGGTGTCGCCGGAGTCACTTTGGCCGACGGCCTTTTTATACTGGCTGCCGCCGCAGGGCTTGGAGCGGCTCTGGAAAGCCAAAGAATTAAAAAAACTGCTAAAATACTGGGAGCCCTGGTATTAACGGGGTTTGGCCTGGACGGCTTTATTAGAAGCCTTTTGAACCTTA
>JAFADM010000264.1 GCA_023424865.1 Bacillota bacterium
ATTGCAGGAAGAAGCCTGAGGCCTTACCCGGCTTGTATTTGCCATTTAATCATATTATACTGTTTATACCAATAAAAATGAATTTTCAGGCGTTATCTAAATATAAGACCCGTGAAAAAAACTGATTTACAGGGTATTAACGAATTATAAAAAGGACCGAGGTGTTGCCCAGTTGGGGGAATTAGTCGTAAGAAAAGCGCTGGCATCCGATATGGAAAGGATCGTTCAAATCTATTGGGATGCCATTGATAACATGGAAAAAAACGGAATACATCAATGGGATAAGGTTGTTTATCCCACCCGGAATGATGCGGAGTCAGCTCTGAAAGAAGGAGCCTTATTCGTTTGTTTAAGCGAAGGCAGGGTGGAGGGGACCTTTATCTTAAATGAGGAACAAGCCCGTCAATATCTGCCGCTGCCATGGAAATACAATCTGGGAAAAGCTCTTGTTCTCCATACTCTGGCTGTTCATCCCCTTGCGGGAGGCCGTGGAATGGGGAATTTTATTATGAAATACATTTATGCCCATGCAAAGGAAAATGGGTATTCCGCCATACGGCTGGATACCTTCCGTGACAACAAGGGGGCTATGGCTCTTTACGGAAAAGCCGGCTACGAATATGTCGGCGATATCGTTTTTGGACATAAACGTCCTGGTTTTCAGGAAGGCTATGTGTGCTTTGAAATTGAAGTAAAATAAGGGGGTATCCGATATGCAGAATAAGATTCGATGGGGTCTTTTGGCCCCGGGAGGCATCGGCAACAAGTTTATAAAGGGGCTTAGTTCCCTGGAAGGCGGCCAGGTACTGGCGGTGGGCTCACGTTCACTTGAAAGGGCTCAGGCCTTCGCTTCCCAATACCACATTCCCAGAGCCTACGGAAGCTATGAGGAGCTGGCAAAGGATCCGGATCTGGACATCATTTACATCGGCACACCCCATCCCTTCCATGCCGGGTGTATGCTGCTTTGTCTTAACGAGGGCAAGTCCGTGCTTTGTGAAAAGCCCTTTACCCTCAATTACAGTCAAGCCCTGGAGGCTGTGAGCCTTGCCCGGAAAAACAACCTTTTTCTTATGGAAGCCATGTGGACACGCTTTCTTCCTGTCATTGTAAAAGTGCGGGAATGGCTTAAGGAAGGCCTTATCGGTGATGTTCGCCTTTTTAAGGGTGACTTTGGGTTTCGGGCCAATTTTAATCCGGAAAGCCGCCTTTTCAATCCCGAGCTGGGAGGGGGAGCCCTTCTTGATGTTGGAATTTACCCCATTTCCTTTGCGTCCATGGTTTTTGGAAGGGAGCCCAAGTCCATTTCAAGCCAGGTGCATATGGGCAAGACCGGTGTTGATGAGCATTTCTCCGTTTCCTTTGGCTATGAGGATGGGCAAATTTCCGTCATATGCGCCTCTTTGGAGGCAACCCTGAATAACGAAGCCTGCATTTACGGTACTAAGGGGCGTATTTACATACCGGAGTTTTACCAAGCCAGACGGGCGGTGCTTTCTGTTGACGGAAGCCCGGATGAGGTGTATGAGCCGGAAACCTCCCGATTTGAATTTGCCTACGAGGCGGAGGAAGCCATGCAATGCCTGAGAGAAGGGAAAAAAGAAAGCTCTGTTATGCCTCTTGATGAAACTCTGGAGATTGTGAAGACTCTTGACACTATAAGAAAATCCTGGAACCTGGTTTATCCCGGCGAATAACCGGAATAAACCCCATGCCTGAATAAGACTCATGCAGTAACAAGCCGCATACCGGAATTACCGGAAGAATCAGGCCTGGTTAACCCGGAATGTATAAAGGCCGCTAAAAATACGGAGGAAAAGACATTGTCGGAAAGAACGCTCTATATAACGGATCTGGACGGAACCCTTCTCAACAGCAGCAAGCAGATGGGGGCTCTGACCATTGAGCTTATTAACCGTATTATTGACCGCAAAATTCCTTTTTCAGTGGCAACCGCCCGTTCCGCCGGAACAGCTCTTCAAATTCTTGAGCCCCTGAGGCTGGAGCTGCCGGTTGTGCTTTTAAACGGCGTGGCGGTGTATGATATTACACGAAAAGAATATGTACATGTGGAAGCCATACCTGAGGAGGGATCGGAAAGAGTGCTTAAGGCCATGGACGAGCTTGGACTTAAGGGCTTTATGTATACCATTGCGGAAAATGAGCAAATAACCTATTATGAGGAGCTCTATTCTCCGGCTATGGAAGACTTTCATCAGGAACGGGTTAATAAATATAAAAAGGTGTTTGAGAAGGTTCCTTCACTAAAGGATAAAATAAATCCCGGGCCGGTGGTTTATTTTACCCTGCTTGATTTGTGGGAGAAGCTTAAGCCCCTCAAGGATGCCCTGGATGGGACAGAGGGGATTGAAGTGGCTCTTTACAGGGATGTGTATTCCACGGATGGCTGGTTTCTTGAGGTTTACAGCACCAAAGCCTCAAAATACAATGCGGTGTGCTTTATGCGTGAACACTACGGCTTTGATAAAATTATCGGGTTCGGAGATAATCACAATGATCTTCCTCTTTTTCGCGCCTGTGATGAGGCCTATGCGGTGATCAATGCAGTGGAAGCCCTCAAAGTCCGGGCAAAAGGCCTGGTTCACAATTGCAATTCCGACGGAGTTGCCCGCTTTATCGCGCGAAGGGAGAAGATCCTTTAGTATAAAAAAGGTAAACAATAAAATTCAAGGAGGTACTCCCATGTCCAAAAGAACACTTGATAAGATCGGTCTGCCCATTCCTCTGCTGGGGTTTGGAGCTATGCGCCTGCCAATGCTGGATAAATCCCGCATTGATACCCAGCAGGTTGCAAAAATGGTGGACTACTCGCTGGCAAACGGCTTTAATTATTTTGACACCGCCTATCCCTATCATGACAAGCAATCGGAGATTGTAATGCGGGAAGCCCTTGTAAAGCGCCATCCCAGAGAGTCCTTCTACCTTGCTGACAAAATGCCTGTATGGCTTGTTAAGGAAACCAAGGACTACGATACTTATTTTAATGAGCAGCTGAAGAAATGCGGTGTGGACTACTTTGATTTTTACATGCTCCACGCGCTTAATCGCAACAGTGCCAAAAAATGTTCGGAGCAGGGCGGCTTTGAGTTTCTCAAAAGAATGAAGGCGGAGGGGAAAATCCGCTTTGGGGGCTTCTCCTTTCATGATGACCCTGAAATTCTTCAGCAGATTCTGGATGAAAATCCCGGACTGGATTTTGTGCAGCTTCAAATTAATTATCTGGACTGGGAGGGCATGCGCTCCGAGGAATGCTACCGCATTGCAAGAGCCCATGATATTCCCGTTATAATCATGGAGCCGGTAAAAGGCGGTTCCCTGGCAAGCTTTCCGCCTCATATCGAAGCCCTTTTCAAAGAAGCATGTCCCCAAAGCTCAGTGGCCTCCTGGGCCATACGCTACTGTGCTTCCCTCGAAGGTGTTATGACCGTGTTAAGCGGGATGTCCAATCTGGAGCAGCTTTATGATAATGTGGGCACCATGTC